>CAIRDJ010000395.1 GCA_903877335.1 uncultured Chloroflexota bacterium
AGCATCGCCACCGCCTATGGAGAGGCACGCGCTCTTGCCCAACAAGTTGCCGTCGAAGATCGCCCGATTGTGCTGTGGAATAGCTTTTCCACATGGACAGAAGGTTGGTTGATCCCCGGCGCACAAACCTATGTTGGCGCACTCATTCAAGACGCTGGGGGCATCATCGCGCTGGGTGAAACCGCTCCCGAAGACAGCACCCTGTTGAGTTTTGAGGCGGTCTATGCCGACGCGCTTGAGGCGGATCTGTGGGTAATCAACGAGTTTGGCATGCTCACGTTGGAGGACTTGCTGGCGCAAGATGCTCGCTTCGCTGATTTTGCTGCGGCGGCAAACGGCGCGGTGTGGAATGACAATCTCGATGTGAATGCCAACGGGGGCAACAACTATTATGAGTTGGGCGTCACCAACCCTCATTTGGTTTTGCAAGACCTCGTGGCGATGTTCCATCCGCAGTTGTTGCCGAACCATGAATTTCGCTTCTATCGCCAGTTTGAACCCCTTCAATAACAGGAAAGTGGAAATCTTTTAACATGATCTCGCACCCTCCGCTTCCTGCTCCCTCCACACGCCTAGACTTGGGCTTGCGCCCTGTTTGGTTGTTGGTTTTGTTGGGAGGGGGGGGCGGATTGTTCTTGCTGAGTTTAGCACTGGGTTCTGTTTCCATTCCTTTCGATCAAGTCCTGCTCATCTTGCGCGGTGGCACGCCAGAAAAAGCATCGTGGCTCAATATCGTGCTGAAGTTCCGCCTGCCCAAAGCCATCACCGCCAGTCTCGCGGGGGCGGCTTTGGGGGTGAGTGGCTTGATGATGCAGACGTTCTTCAAGAATCCCCTCGCAGATCCGTTCGTGCTGGGCATTAGCTCTGGGGCGAGTTTGGGGGTGGCGTTGGTGGTTCTGACGGCAGGCACAGCAGGGGGGATGTTGCTGGCGGGGTTTGGGTTAGCAGGCGATTTGTTGCTGGTGAGCGCGGCGGCACTGGGCGCGGCAGTGAGTATGCTCTTGGTGCTGGTGGTTGCCAGTCGTATTCACAACAACATGACCTTGCTGATCTTGGGGTTGATGATGGGCTATTTTGTTTCCGCCATCGTCAGCTTGTTGCTGTACTTCGCCATCCCAGAGCGGATTCAAGCCTATCTCAATTGGACGTTCGGGAGTTTTAGCAGCGTGACGTGGGATCAACTTCCGCTATTGGCAGGCGGGGTGGGCGTGGGCTTATCGCTGGCACTCGTCCTCACCAAACCGTTAAACGCGCTCCTACTTGGGGAGCGTTATGCGCGTAGCTTAGGGATGAATATCCCCCTCATGCGCTTGTGGATTGTGGGCGCAACCGCCTTGCTCGCCGGCACCGTTACCGCTTTTTGTGGACCGATTGGCTTCATCGGAATTGCTGTTCCGCATTTGTGCCGTAACCTGTTACGCACCTCCGATCATCGCATGTTGGTGCCTGCTTCCATTTTGATGGGGGCGATGCTTGCCTTACTCGTCGCGCTCATTGCCGAATTGCCCGGCAGCGAGTTGGTGCTTCCCTTGAACGCTGTCACCGTGTTCATTGGTGCGCCCATCGTGATCTTCGTCATTGTTCGCCAACATCACGCACATGAGACTTTTAACCTATGATGCCTGCTATTTTGACCACCCATGATTTAACGGTGGGGTATCGCACGCGCACACACACGATCACCCCGATTGCCACCCCCCTCAACCTTGCTCTGCACGCGGGTGAATTGGTGTGCCTGATGGGCGCGAACGGCGTTGGCAAATCCACCCTGATGCGCACGCTCGCCGCCATGCAACGCCCCATCCAGGGCAAGATCACCCTCGACGGGCAAGACGTGAGTAAACTCCCTGCCCCAGCACTTGCCACACGCTTGAGCGTGGTCTTCACCGACCGCCCAGAGTTGGGCTTGATGAATGGGTATGCTTTGGTGGCGTTGGGGCGACACCCCCACACCGACTGGACGGGGCGACTGACCCCCCATGACGAAGACGTGATCCGCTGGGCGATAGACGCGCTGGGTGCGAGGGCGTTCGCCCATCGTTCGGTGATGGAGTTGAGCGACGGACAACGCCAGAAGTTGATGATTGCCCGCGCCCTAGCGCAGGAATCCGCCGTAATCCTGTTGGATGAGCCAACCGCCTTCTTGGATTTACCGCGCCGTGTGGAACTTATGCAGACCTTGCAAGAGGTTGCCCACACCACCCAACGTGCGATCTTGCTTTCCACGCATGATCTTGATCTCGCGTTGCGTTCGGCAGATCGCTTGTGGCTTTTGACCGAGCGCGGGGTGAACGTGGGGATACCCGAAGCGTTAATCATGAACGGGGCGTTTGCTTCCGCCTTCCATAGCGAAGGCGTGGCGTTCGATTATGCCAGCGGTTCGTTTGCTATGGCGCACCCCAAGCACGGAGTAATCGGTATGATGGGAGAGGGCATCGAAGCGAACTGGACGGCACACGCCTTGCGTCGCGTGGGGTATGAAGTCTTGATGCTCCCGTTTCAACCTACCCCCCCCTGCTTGGTCGTAGAGCTTCAAGCAACCGCTCACGGCATGGTCTGGGTGTTGACGCATCATCACCACGCCACGAACTTTTCAACACTCGAAGCCTTGCTTCAGCACTTAACCCAACTGCAACATGACACAATTTCTCTAGCACATCAGGAGGTCGCATGAGATTTGCCATCAGCGACCATGAAAGGATAGCCACGCATGTTCCTTCCAACCTTTAGCCACCATTTCATCTTCTGTACTGCCACCGCCCCCACCCCAACCGAACAGGCGTTGTATGATGCCTTGAGCGCGTTGGTGGCGACGCATGACGCGCCCGCCGTTTTGTGTTCGCACAGCATCAACCCCGAAATAGGGGCACACTCTCCCCTCTTGGCGGTCTATCCGCACGGAGTCTGGTATGCTGAATTGGATGAGGCGCGTTTAGCGGACATCGTGCATGCCCACCTACAATATGGCGAACCGCTAGAGGACGCGCCCCAGCAACGCATGGGCACGCTCCCCCAGACAACCCCGTCTTCCACGCCATCACGCACCACCCAACAAGGGTTGGTGTTGGTCAACACGGGCGAGGGGAAGGGCAAATCGACCGCCGCCTTTGGGGTGATCTTACGCATGCTGGGGCGCAAGAAGCGCGTGGCATTGGTGCAGTTCCTCAAGCATGAGGGCGGGCAATGGGGCGAAGTACGCGCCCTCAGCGAGCTGGGATTGGATGCGGTCAAGACTGGGGATGGGTGGACATGGACGAGCAAAGACCTAGACGAGACCCAAGCGCGGGCGTTGCACGGGTGGCAAATTGCCCAAGAGAAGATCACCAGTGGCAAGTATGATCTGGTGGTGTTGGATGAATTTACCTACCTGTTAGATTTTGGATGGCTAGAGACAGAAAGCGTGCTGGCGTGGTTGCGTGCCAACAAGCCCCCCGCCTTGCACCTTGTCATCACAGGGCGCGGTGCCCCACAAGCGTTGATCGACTATGCCGACACCGTGACGAACATGACCAAGATCAAGCATGCTTATGATCGGGGCATCCCTGCTCGCGCCGGCATCGAGTTCTAATCAGGCATGTGTTCAGCAACCGCCCGTGTGAGCTGCCCCCATTCTTCCAACGTGAGCGTTTCCGCACGGCGTTTCGGGTCAAGCTGTGCCTGTTGTAAGAGTTGATCCGCCACCGCCCCCGACAAGGCAAGCCCACTGCTCAAGCTGTTGCGTAGCTGTTTGCGCTTTTGAGAGAAGCCAGCTTTCACCACTTGGAAGAAGAGCTTCTCGCTGGGGATGTCAATCGGGGGGGTGGGGTGGGTTTCCACGCGCAAGATGGCACTGTCCACTTCTGGGCGGGGCCAAAAGACCGCGCTGGGCAGTTTCGCCACCAGTTGGGGTTGCCCATAGAATTGCACCATGACCGCCAACCGACTCATCTCATTGGGCTTGGCACAAATGCGCTCCCCGATCTCAAATTGTAGCGTCAACACCACGCGGTTAGGGCGGTGCTGACAGGCGAAAATTTGCCACAGAATATCGCTGGTGATGTAATACGGAATGTTGGCAACCACCTTCCACGCGCGATCAGGGGGGAAATGCTCATTCAGGTTCACCCGTAGGAAATCCTCATAGATCACGCGCACGTTGGGATAGGGCGCAAGCGTTTGCGAGAGGACTGGCTCTAAGCGTCGGTCAATCTCCACCGCCACAATCGGGCTATCGGGGTGGCTTTCCGCCAGCTTGACGGTCAACGCGCCGGTGCCGGGTCCCACCTCTAGCAAGCGTTCGCCGTTTTGCGCGTCCGCCGTCTTGATGATCTTGTCCAGCATGTTGGGGTCATGGAGGAAGTTTTGCCCCAGACCCTTGCGTGGCTCTAATTGATACTGATCCATTAACTGCTTAGGATTCATAGTGCTTTGTAACCATTATCTATTGTGTGTGGATTGTATCCCACAACTTAAGTGTTTCCCAGAAAAGATAGAATGAGTGGTTGCACCAAGCACAATGGACGCTCGATGTTGAAGCGGTTTCAGATGACGGGGCAAACCCTTGAAGGTGAGGTTGTCACGGATAGATTGTTGCTCTCTTATTCCCCCTAGATGGAGCGGAGCATGCCACCGTCCACGCGCAGGCTTGCCCCCGTGATGTAGGAGGCGGCAGGTGATAGTAAGAACGCCCCTGCCTTTCCAAACTCATCCACCGTCCCCAATGCCCCCAGCGGAATGCTCTTCAACGATTGAGCGCGTGCCTCCTCAAAGGAGATGTTCAAGCGTTGTGCCCGTTGCTGATCCAAGAATGCCACGCGGTCGGTGTCAATTCGCCCCGGTATGAGGTTATTAACCCGTATTCCCTGCGGGGCAAGTTCATCTGCCAACGTTTTCACCAAGCCTGCCACCCCTGCCCGCATCACGGTAGACATACCCAACCGCTCGATTGGCTCCACCACCGAAGCGGAGGTGATGGTTAAGATCGCGCTTCCGTGTGTGAAGTGGGGCAAGGTCGCGCGTATCATGCGGACGGAACTTAGTAAGGTGAGTTCAAACGCGCTTTGCCACTCGGCATCGCTAATCTCCGTGAATGCCTTTGAGGGGGGTCCCCCAGCGTTCACCAAGATGCCATCCACGCGCCCCCACGTGTTCAGCGTGCGCTCCACCCATTGGGCAATCTCGGCGGGTTGGGTGACATCGCACGCGGTGGCAAGTGTGGGCGTGTTGAACTGGGTGGCAAGTTGTTGGGCGGCAAGTTCCACCTCATTTGCGGTACGACTACACAAAGAAACCCGCGCTCCGTCGGTGGCAAGGGCGCGTGCCACCCCCAACCCCAAGCCCTTGCTTGAAGCTGCCACTAAGTAAACCCGTCCGTTTAATCCTAAATCCATGTTGCTTCCTCGCTCGTATCATAAAGTTTGTCGAAGTTTGAATGAATTTAATGCAATCTCCATGTTTTGCGCTATCCTATCAAAATATTGACGCTGTTCAAGTGACTGTGGTCAGTATGCAAACTGACCTTTATATTGATGATGAATGTGCTAGTGTCAAGCTGGTGGCGAAGGTTTTGGGGTAGATTCGGTATCCCCCTTTAACCCAGCGCAAGAGTGCGGTATAACGTAGGACAATATACCTTTGAAAGGACTTTTTTATGGCAGATACTCCTGAAATCCGCGACCGCCTGAATGCGCGTTCCCGCACTTTGGTGGGCGGAACTGACCGTGCTGGGGCGCGTTCAATGTTGAAAGCTATTGGACTCACCGACGAAGACCTCGCCAAGCCCTTGGTGGCGGTTGCCAACACGTGGACAGAAATCGGTCCGTGTAATTTCCACTTGAAGATGATCGGCGCGAAGATCAAAGAAGGCATCCGTCGCGCTGGTGCC
>CAIRDJ010000396.1 GCA_903877335.1 uncultured Chloroflexota bacterium
GATAATGCCTCATCAAGAATAGTTGCGAACGCCTCAATTGGGCTTAAACCGTCTTGAGTGGTTTCGCCGTGACTGCGTAAGACCAAGATTTTGTCTATTGCTGCGGTGGAACGCATCTTGCCGATGGTGCGTGCCGCCAGTTCCGCTACCTCTCGGTGATGATTCTTGAGCGTGACTTCGGCAAGTAGCCCATCAATTTCTGGGCTGAACATAAAATCATGCCAGTGCACTTCATCAAGCCATCCACGCGGTTGATCTTTGTCAAGCTGTTGGTTGATGTAGCTACCCCGAACCGCCAGCACGTTGATAGCCGCCAGTAAACCTTCTCGGCTACTTTCAAGTTGAATAGCCTGTGCTACTTGTAGGGGGATTTGAGGGGGGTCACGGTCTTCTAGTGTTTCTAGGAACTTGAAGGCGCGGATGCGAGCGGGTAGGTTTTCGCTTCGGATGGTATGCAAGCACACCCAGCGACGGTCTTCAGTGGGTAAGTTGCCCCACCAATATTCTAATTTGTAGTCATATTCTAACGCCCCACGCAAGAGCATTTGCGCGCCATTTTTGTCGTAGCTTAAGCCGTTTGCACGGGCATTAACGTAATAGTCACACATCACCATGTAATGGGTAATGCTCAATAGGAAGCGTCCTTGTCCACCAGACCATGCCAAATGCGCCTTGTCATAGATGTCTTGCGCCTCTTGAATATGAACTTTAGAGGGGTCGGTTATGTGTAGGAAGTCGCTTAGCTTGGCAGTGCGTGAGGGGCTTTGACCATCACTTTGGTGCGTGCCACCTTCTGTCTCGCTTGTCACCCCCATCACCTGTTCGATGTCATTCATCAAATCAGAAGCATGGGCATAGCGATGGTCAGGGTTGGGCGCCGTACCCTTGCGCATAATCTCATTCAGCTCTTTGGGGAGATTTGGTTGCAGGTTGGTGATGTCGGGGATGGGATCATCCATTTGTAACTGACGTAGTGCCAGCGGTACACTGGCGTTGAACGGAAGCCTACCGCTTAAAATCCGAAAGACTACCAACGTGAAGGCGTACACATCCACCCGCTGATCTAAGTCTTCTGCCGTCAATTGTTCGGGTGCCATGTAGAGCAATGTGCCAGAGCCAGGGTTGCGCGTGCGCCCTTCCGGTCCCATCACCGCCGCCAAACCGAAGTCTGCCAGATACGGCGCACCGCGACTGTCCATCAGAATATTGGGGGGCTTCAAGTCAAGGTGAACCACGCTTTCGCCGTGCGCATGGTCAAGCGCGGTGGAGATACGTCGCCCCAAGCGCACCCCCTCTCCATAGCTTAGGCTTTTCTGTTCAAGCAAATCTTCCAATGACCCACCCGTCACGAAGCGCATGACAATGTATAGTTTGCCTTCAAACTCACCAAAATCATACACAGGCAAGATGAAAGGATGCTCAAGCGCAGCAATGGTTTTTGCTTCGCGCTCAAACATCTTGATGGGGTCTTGCTCGAGGGCAAGGTCACGCGCAATGGTTTTAACCGCTACTGTGCGGCTAAGTCGCCCGTCGTATGCTGACCATACATCCGCCATCCCCCCACGCCCGATGTGTTCCACAATCCGATAATGACC
>CAIRDJ010000397.1 GCA_903877335.1 uncultured Chloroflexota bacterium
GCTCGGGCTTTCTTTGCTTCCACTTGGCAACCAACCTGCATAGAGGACTCTACCCATGACCACAAACCGCTTTAATCCTGCCCTGCGCTGGCTACTAGGTAATAGCCTCATGGTGATTGCGCTGGTGGTGCTGTTATTTAACTTTTCGGTGTACATCACCTATGGGATCAACCTCATACAATTCCCCTTTGATTACGATCAAGGTGAAGGGTTTGAGTTGGTGGATGTCATCTTGTTTAGTCAAGGGCAATTCCCCTATCGGGATACCGATCACTACCCCTTCTATTCCAGCAATTATCCCCCCCTGTTCCATATCTTCCCCTTACCGTTCATGTGGGTTTTTGGGGCGCACTATTGGTATGGTCGGTTGTTGAGTTTTGTTGCGGTGATGATTGGCGCGGGGGTGATTGGACTTGCTGTCCACCGCACCATTCCCAACCGCTGGATCGCGCTATGTGCGGGACTGGCGTTCTTGAGTTCCAACACCATTTATCACATTTCCCCCTTGTTTCGACAACACATGACAATGGTCGTTTTCGAGATCGTCGCCATTACCGTCTTGGCGTGGGCAAGCGAACATCCCAAACCACGTCTGTGGCGATATGCGCTAGGCTTATTCGTGCTCATCATGGCGGGCTACACCAAACAACTGGCGGCGTTCAGTGCGTTAGGAGCGTTGGTGTTCCTGTGCATTCGCAATCCGCGTCGTGGGATTCTGCTGGGGATGGGGTTTGCTGGGGTGGGGTTGGGAATTTTCGCATGGTTGAACTGGGCAACTGCGGGGCAATGGTTTCAACAGGCAATCGCCGCCAATGTCAATGATTATTACGCGCAACAAACAGTGGGATTATTCCGCCTTTGGTTTCGCCTGCACAAATTCTTAATTATCCCCACGTTGTTGTATATTGCCTATGAGTTGTACTTCACCCGTCTCTCGGTGTACAGCATTTGGTTCATCTTCTCGCTCATTAACGGGATGGCATCCGGTGGGTGGGGAGCTGGGGATAGCTATTTTGCAACCAGCATCGCGGCAATGTGTGTGTTATCAGGCTTGTTCTTTGCCAGACTGCTCCATAATCAATGGGAAATTGCGCCCGATCATCGGTGGATGGCGTGGATAAAACCGCTCACCACACGTGCCACCCCCTCCTTGATTGCAAAAGTCGCCATCGTGGTCGTTCCGCTGTGCTACATGGGCTACGGCTTGAATACGCTCAAAATGCCCACCAACCTACCCGTCTATGAAACGGTCGCCCGTTGGTTGAAACTCACGCCCAACGCCCCCGCCCATGTCGGCGAAAAAACTTTCTACGATTCTGCCGGGCGCATTGCAGGGGGATATGCCAACATCGGACACTTGACCACGCCCGCCGATGTAGAAGCGGGTTGGCAGTTGGTTGAACTGATTCAAGCGTCAGCGAAGCCTGTCATCACCGAAGATGCCGGCTTCAATATTGTGGCAGGTCGAGAAGTCATCACCAATCCCACTCAGCTACGCAACCTTGCACATAATGATCTGTTTGATGATACCGAGTTGATTCAGATGATCGAACAGCAAGAATTTGGGGCGATTATCTTTCGCGCTCAATTTTATCCGCCCAGGGTTTTACAAGCCATTCATGAAGCCTACGAGCCAAATGAGAGTGAA
>CAIRDJ010000398.1 GCA_903877335.1 uncultured Chloroflexota bacterium
AGATTACGCCGATCAGACCAACTTTGGTCAAGGTACAACCCTCTTCACCGTTGGTTCTTCCTCTGGCTTGCCCTTCTATGCTTCTGCAGTAACCGATGGTGCTGGCTTTGACTGGTCTGTTGCACCCGTTCCCTATGTAACTGAACAACCTGTCATGAACCTCTACGGTGCTTCCGTTTCCATCCCCGCTACCACCCCCGAAGAAGAACTTGCTGCTTGGTTGTTCGTTAAATACTACACCTCTGTCGAAGTTCAAGCTGAGTGGGCAATTGCTTCTAACTACTTCCCAGTACGTGCTTCTGTTGCAGAAGGCTTAGCTGAATACTTCACCACCAACCCAGCATACAAGACCGCTTTTGACTTGCTCCAATTCGCCAAGGCAGAACCCCCCGTTCCCGGTTATGATTTTGCTCGTACCGCGATCGAAGAGGCTATGGTGACCATTGTTGACGATGCAACTGTGGATGTCGCTGCCACTTTGGCTGCTGTGAATGAACAAGCTAACGCTGACCTCGCTGACTTGCTTGCTCAATAACCGATAGCTCTTCTGAACATCTAGTCTTTTTGAACAGGGTAATCACACGATTACCCTGTTTTCAATTCCCTTCCTGTATATGCTAAATAGAGACAAGGGTGGCGGGGCTTCTCCTGCTTCATGTTACCAAATGCAGTTGGTCTGGTTGACAGGCTCAAAGGGAGGTTGAACAGGGATCATGCTGAAGATATTGATTTCACCCGGTGCGTTTAAGCACAGTCTCACCGCCCAACAGGCATCACAGGCGATCAAAGAGGGGCTGACGCGCTCCGGCTTACTTGCTGAAACGGTGTCCATTCCGATTGCCGACGGGGGAAATGGAACACTGGATGTATTTTTAGCCACTTCTCCCAACTCTATGCGCGTCACCATCACCGTCCGCAATCCGTTGGGACAACCCGTGAAGGCATCCTATGGACTGTTACAAGATGGAAAAGTCGCTGTCATTGAGATGGCACAGGCTTCTGGCATTGAACTTATTCCTCATGCTGAGCGCAATCCCCTTAAAGCCTCCAGCTATGGCACTGGACAACTAATGTTAGACGCGCTCAATCGGGGTGCGAAACACTTCATCATTGGGTTGGGGGGAAGTGCCACAGTTGATGCTGGCTTAGGATGTTTGCAGGCGTTAGGTTGGGTTGCTCTTGACCATGATGGGCGAAAATTAGTGCAACAGGGGGGTGGGGTACTCAACCGTGTCGCCTCGCTTGATCGTGCCGGGGTGGATGCACGTTGGGCGGCGTGTACGATCACGCTGGTGGTGGATGTTGACAATCCTCCCTACGGTGAAAATGGCGCAGCAAGAGTATTTGGTGGGCAAAAGGGGGCAACTCCAGCACAGATTGAGGTGTTGGATGAGGGGATTCAATCCTTCTTGAGGATACTTTCCCATTCCGCCCAGCGCGATGTTACCGCTTTAGCGGGCGGTGGATCTGCTGGCGCGCTGTCTGCCGGTCTGGTGGGCGCGTTCAATGCGCAAATCGTGCGTGGAATTGATTACATCCTGGACTTCTTGAACTTTGAAGCGTACTTGTCGGAGTGTCAGTTGCTCATTACGGGTGAAGGACACCTGGATAGCCAAACCCTCGAAGGGAAGGGTCCGTTAGGGGTTGCTCAACGTGCAAGGGCGCGCGGACTGATGACGGTTGCATTGGTGGGGGGCATCAGTGTAGATGATGCTGTCCTCAGAGAGATGGGCTTCGATGTCGTTATGCCGATTGTCAGTCAACCGATGGAACTGAACGACGCAATCCTAAATGCCCACGTTCTATTGGAGCGCGCTGCCCTACGATTAGGGTATCTTTTGCGGTCCATTCCGAGCCTTGGTCACGGCAAAAGGCAAGAACATTGAGGAATTAAGTCCCCTCCTAAACAGCGAAATGGCGGCAAACGATGCCACACCGTCGTCCGAATCGAACAACGGGTGGAGGAAGGGTGTGCTCGCCTGCTGTTGCCTTAGAAACAGTCGGGGAGGTGATGCGTTGTCCCCTTTCAACAAGACCGCCCGCCTCAACATTTACACGGACTCACCTGTATTCAATTGTTCTTTAATGGTGAGGGCAAGCGTTTCGCTGATGCCTTTGACGCGCACTAGCTCGTCGATGCTGGCTTGGCGGATGCTGTCAATCGAATTGCCAAACGCTTTTAACAGCAGTTTACGCTTTGCCGGCCCGATGCCCGGAATGGTCTCTAGCTTGCTTGCCATGCCCATGCGTGTGCGCCGAGTGCGGTGCGAGGTGATCGCGTAGCGGTGTGCCTCATCACGCACCCGTTGTATCAGGTATAATGCTGGGCTTCTGCGCGAAAGCACCAGTGGCGTAGGGCGGTTGGGGAAATAGATTTCCTCAAATTGTTTTGCTAAACCGACTACGGGGACGCGCCCCATCAAGCCAAATTCCCCTAGCACCTCCACCGCCACCCCTAATTGTCCTTTTCCCCCATCAATGATGAGCAAATCTGGGAGAAGTTTCCAAGTTTGTTGTTGATCGTTACCGTCGGGGGGGAGGGCTTCGGGGTTCATGGTGGCATCTTGCCATCGCTTGAACCGTCGGGTGAGGGCTTCGCGCATACTTTGGAAATCATCGCTCCCCTTGTGGGAGACGCTTTGAATATTAAAGCGACGATATTCCGCCTTGCGTGGGATGCCCTGCACAAACACCACACGACTGGCAGTAATGGCCGTGCCTTGTGTGGTAGAAATATCAAAACATTCGATGCGGTTGGGAATGCTGGGCAACGATAACTCGGTCTGTAGATGGTGCAAGCCAGATTCTTGTTTCGTTTTGTCCAGCTCCCACTGTTCCTTCATCATGCGCAAAGACTCGCTGGCGTTTTCTTGCGCCATCTCAATCAACCGCCGCTTGTTACCGCGTTGCGGGATGGTGATGCTCATCTTGTTTCCTGTGCGCTTGTCTTTCAACCACCGCTCAATGATTTTTGTTTCCTCCACTTCGTGGGGCAAAATCACTTCAGCAGGTACTTGGTTATAATCACTGTAAAACTGTGTCAAAAATTGGCTCAACATTTCTTGTTCACTTGCATCTTCCGTGTTGTCCAAACGACGCGCATCACTTCCGATTAGTTTGCCATTGCGAATGAACAGGATTTGCACGATGGCTTCTTTGTCATCACGCGCTAAAGCGATGACATCTTGATCTTCAAAAGTTTCGCTCACGGCTTTGTGGCGTTGTGTGATGAACTCGATCGCTTTCAGTTGGTCACGGAAGGTTGCTGCTTTCTCAAAATGTAATGCGTCTGAAGCAACCAACATCTCGCGCTCGATGCGTGCGATGACATGATCTGCCTTGCCGCTTAGAACATCCATCAATTCTTGAATCATGGCCCGATACTGCGCTTGGTTGACTGCACCAATGCACGGGGCATTACAAAGTTTAATGTCGTAGAACAAGCACGCTCGTTGATCCTGCCCGTTGATGGTACGCTCACAGGTGAGATAGGGGAAGGCACGTCGCAAGGTTCGGAGTGTATTTTGCACTGCCCACATTGCCGTATAGGGACCGAAGTAACGACTGCCATCTTGAACTACCCGTCGTGTGGTTTCGACTTTTGGGAACGGTTGCTGCCAGGTGATCTTGATATATGGATAGTATTTATCATCCTTGAGGGCGATGTTGTAGCGTGGGCGGTGTCGCTTGATGAGGGTCTCTTCTAGGATTAACGCCTTGACATCATTCTCCGTGACGATGATGTCAATATGTGCCACTCGCTCGCGCAGGCGCAACGTCTTGGTGTCTTTCACCCCATCGTGAAAATAGCTTCGCACCCGTTGGCGCAGGTATTTTGCCTTGCCAACGTAGATAATCTCCCCGTGTTCATCTTTCATGAGGTAAACGCCGGGTTTTAGCGGCAGGGTTTTAAGAATGTGCTGAACAGGTTCTGGCGCAATGAATGGCATAGTAGGTTGGGCTGAAGACTAACTGTGACACTATTGTAATGTTTTTACTGAACTTTGCGAGTGCGTTCACATGAATTCATCATCCTGCTATAATAGAGACCATCGAGTACGGGTGAAGGTGTTTGTTCCAATTGATGACTCCCCATAATTCTGTTTTAGCGCACGAGGTGATGGCGCATTTTCAACCCATTGTGAACCGTCCTGGTGGGGTGGTAGTGGATGGAACGTTGGGAGCGGGCGGGCACAGCGAAGCCTTGCTACGTGCAGGCGTGGCACACATCATTGGAATGGATCAAGACCACCACGCCCTACAACTGGCGCAGGCACGCTTGCACCCTTTTGTTGGGCAGGTAGACTTTGTTCAGGCAAATTTCGTCGATATGCCGTATCACGCCCAACAACTGGGGTATGACCAGGTGGATGGCATCCTGCTGGATATTGGGGTGTCTTCCATGCAATTGGACGAAAAAGAGCGCGGATTTTCGTTTATGCACGATGGTCAACTGGATATGCGGATGAATCAAGGTCAGACGCTCACCGCCCAAGAAGTGGTTAACACGTGGAACGTGACCGAGCTGGCGGATATTTTCATGCGCTTTGGGGAAGAAAAATATAGCCGACACTTGGCGAATGTCATTGTAGAAAACCGTCCTTTTGGCACCACGCGCCAGCTTGCCACCGTCATTGAAGCCCGCAAGCCCGCCCAATGGAAAGAGAAAATCCACCCCGCCACACGCATCTTCCAAGCCCTGCGCATTGCGGTAAACCGTGAGTTGGACGTCTTAGAAGCGACTTTGCCCAAAGCGATTGAGTTGCTTGCGCCCGGTGGGCGGTTGGCGGTGATTACCTTTCATAGCCTTGAAGATCGCATTGTGAAGCAACGATTCAAAGAGGCAACTGTTGACTGTATTTGCCCACCCAAACAACCCGTCTGCACTTGCGACAAACGCGCAACGGTCGAAGCCCTCACACGTAAACCGATTGTACCTACCGCTGACGAGGTTGAGCGCAACCCACGTAGTCGAAGTGCTAAGTTGCGCATTGTGGAGAAGTTGCCATGAACACGCGCAGATGGTTGCAACAGGCGGTTCGCCGAACCGCCGACAAACATGAACAGCAAGTCTTTTATTTGTTGGTGTTGGGCGTGGTGATGGCACTCATCGTCGGGGCGTTGTATCTGGTCAACGTTGCCGGCACGTCCACTATTGGCAGACAACTTGAAGCGTTGTTGCTGGAACGTGAACAACTTGAACACTCCAACGAGCAGTTGCGCATCCAAATTGCGGAATTGCGCAGTGTACCGCGCTTGATTGCACGCGCAGAGGAATTAGGTTTTAGACAGGTCACACAGGGCGAGATTGAATATTTGTTTGTCGAGGGTTATCGCATTGTCGAGCAGCAAACCGTGGCACCGCTTGAGCTTTCTCCGCTTCGGTTGCCGGAATATGATGAAACGCTGTGGGGTTGGATTCGGTTGCAAGCTAATGCCATGTTGAGCCAGTTTGAAGCATATAACCAATTGTCAACGGAAGGGTAAGGCGCATGGTTCAAAAAGAAGCACAGGTCACTGACCAACAAGAAAGTCTTCAAACCCGTTTGCCAATTGTGGTTGCCCTCATGTCACTTGTAGCCGCCTATTTGATGGTGCGTCTCATTACGCTACAGTATCAACCCGATACAGTCGTAACCTACTATAACCGACTTGCAAGCTATAACTACAACGAAAACCGACGAATTTTGGCTTCGCGCGGGATGATTTATGACCGCGATGGGCATCCTTTGGCAAGCAACACCATTGAATATGAAATAGGAATTAGTCCCAGCTTGGTTTCGTCCGCACGCACGACAGCGACTAAACTGGCTCCCTTGTTGGGCTTAAATGAGTTGGACATCTTGCGGATTATTCAGTCGGATCAGTCTTGGGCTTCATTGGCTAAGGGAATTCCCCCTGAAATTGCAGAGCAAGTTCGCGCACTCGATATTTTAGGATTGACGATTGATTCACTCCCCAAGCGGTTGTATCCACAGGGAATATTGGGTGCACCCATCTTGGGGTTTATGGGTTGGGATGATAAGATTCTGGCGTATCGGGGCTTTTATGGGGTGGAAGAATATTACGAAGATGAGTTGGCAGGGCGCGTGCGTAATGAAACCGTGAGCAAAATACCCTTTGACCTGCCGGAGAGTCGCGCATCAGAAGATCGTGGGGCAGACTTGGTGTTAACGATTGACCGTGATATTCAGTTTGTTGTTGAAGCGGAGTTGCAGCGGGCGGTGGTGGAATCTGGCTCGACAAGCGGGGTGATAATCGTCATGGATCCGCGCACGGGTGAGATTTTGGCAATGACAAACTATCCGGCTTATGATCCCAACGCCTACTATGATGTTGAAGATCTTGCCTTGTTTCGTAACTCCGCCATTTCGGATGAGTACGAACCGGGCTCGATCATGAAGGTCTTGACGATGGCGGCGGCTTTACAAAAAGGTGTGGTGGTGCCCGGCGATACCTACGTTGACAACGGCTTGTTACAAGTGGGTGGGATTGATATTCTCAATTCAGATCGTCTGCCGCGCGGTGTCGTAGATATCTCCCAGATACTGGTGCAGTCGTTGAACGTGGGGGCGGCAACGCTTAGCACCAAGATGGGACCTAGGCAGTTCTATGAGATGATGGACGCTTTTGGCATTGGACGTGCGACCGGCATTGACCTACAAGGAGAGGCATCTGGGACAATGTTAACTCCGATTGATTCTGACTGGAGCGAGAGTAACCTAGCAACCAACAGCTTTGGGCAGGGCGTTGCGGTCACGCCACTGCAAATCTTAACGGCGATTTCCGCGATTGCCAACGATGGGTTGATGATGCAACCTCATATTGTTTACCAAATCGTAGATGGGGATGAGGTCTATCCATCAGAGCCTTCTGCACTAGGCAGACCGATCTCCGCAGAAACGGCGCAAATTGTCACGGATATGATGGTGCAAACCGTTGAGGAAGGGTTGGATCAGGCACAGGTTGCGGGTTACATGGTGGCAGGTAAGTCCGGCACTGCACAAATTGCTACTCCTTTGGGCTACACGGACTCAGATTCGATTGTATCTTTTGTGGGGTTTGTGCCGGCAGACGAACCGCGAATTTCGATTCTGGTCAAACTGGACCGCCCTGATCGCTATTGGGGAAGTCTTGTGGCGGCACCCGTATTTAGCCGTTTGATTGAGCGTTTGGTTTTGGTGATGGAAATCCCTACGGATGAAGTTCGACAAGGTATAACTGCACAAGGTGGGGATGTTCATGCTATTTGGAACGGGTGACAGTCCATGAATCAAGAGATATTGTTGCAACCCAGCCTTACCCTTGCCCTAACAGCAGGCGCAGTCGCCTTTTTGATCGGGGTAATCTGGGGTGGGCCCTTCATTGAAATCCTCAAGATTTTGGGGATAGGCAAGAAGATCAGGAAAGAATTATCAGAAGCCCATCAGCTTAAAGAGGGCACGCCCACGATGGGTGGCATCATGATTGTGTTGCCCACCCTGGTGATTGCTTTGGCGATCAACTTTGTGAATATTGTGCGCCTAGACCTGGGGGCAAGTATTCTGCTCCCACTTTTCGTATTCGTGAGCTTTGCCATTTTAGGGATGCTAGATGATTGGGAAGGGATTCACGGAAGCGGACCCGTTGGGGAGGGCATGAGTGGGCGTGCCAAGTTCGCTGTGCAGGTGGCTTTGGGAATCATTGCCGCCACCCTATTCTCAATTTCCCCCTTGGAGTTTAGCTACGCGAACCTCATTCAGTTACCGTTGCAAGAGGGTATTGTCATACCCATTCCAGCTATCCTGTTCATTCCCATCATGGCTTTCATCATTGTGGGAACTTCTAACGCTGTCAACCTCACGGATGGGTTGGATGGCTTGGCAGGTACCACCTCTGCAAGCGCGTTCGCGGCGTATGGGGTGATCGCGTACATACAAGGGCAGTTCTTCATCACACAACTATGTTTTGTGATTGTTGGGGCGTTGTTCAGTTTTCTGTGGTTCAGCGCGCACCCAGCACAAGTCTTCATGGGCGACACTGGCTCATTAGCCCTAGGAGCGTTGCTTGGCTTGGTGGCGATGATGACCGGACAATTGCTTTTACTTCCGATCATCGCCATCATCCCTGTTGCAGAAACCTTGTCCGTCATCGCTCAAGTTGCGTGGTTTCGCATCACCGCTGGACAACGCTTGTTCCGTCAAGCTCCGCTACACGGGCACTTTGAAAAAAGTGGTTGGAGCGAAACACAAGTGGTGCAACGTTTTTGGTTGGTGAGCATATTGAGCGCGTTTGTTGGTGTGGCGTTGGCTTTGTTATAGCGTAGAGGAATAATTACATGGTAACACGTTTGAGTGGGCGCAAAGTCTTGGTCATGGGCTTCGCCCGACAGGGGCAATCCTTGGCGCGTTGGCTACCGACGCATGGCGCACGAGTCACTGTAAATGATGCCAAAACGCAAGAACAACTACAGGTGAATCTGTCAGAATATGGTGAGGTGCGCTTTGTTTTGGGTGGGCATCCGTTAGATTTGTTGGATGTTACCGATTTAATCTGTGTGTCGGGGGGGGTGCCCTTGACGCTCCCCTTCCTGGAAGTTGCCCAAAACATGCGTATCCCTCTCACCAACGATGCCCAACTTTTTATGGAGCGCGTCTCCGCTCCTGTGATTGGCATAACAGGGAGCGCGGGCAAAACCACCACCACCACGTTAGTGGGGGAAATGCTCAAAAAGGCGGGTATTCCCACGCACGTGGGAGGGAACATCGGTTATGTCTTGCTTGATGAATTGCCTAGCATTCAACCCAGTGATTGGGTGGTCATGGAACTTTCCAGTTTTCAGCTTGAACTCATGACGACCAGTCCACACATTGCTGCCATCTTGAACGTGACTCCCAATCATCTCGATCGACACGGCACGATGGAAGCCTACACCCACGCGAAATCACAGATCATTGCGCATCAACGCGCGGGGGATGTGGCGGCACTTTCCTATGATGATTTCGGTGCCAATGCTTTACATGAGCGCGTTCAAGGGGAACTGGTCTGGTTTAGTTTGGACAGCATGGTTTCTGATGGGGCATTTTTGATGGGTGAACGCTTGATGCTGGTGGGGCGAGCCAATCCTAACCAAGGCGCAAACGTCATTTGTGAGCGTGGCGACATCCTGTTGCGTGGGGATCATAACGTGCGGAATGTGTTGGCAGCATGCGCCATCGCCGGGTCAGCAGGGGTGTCGGTTGAGGTGATGTACGAAACCATCCGCCACTTCAACGGCGTGGCACATCGGCAAGAATGGGTGCGCACCCATAACGGGGTGATGTGGGTGAACGACAGCATTGCCACCGCGCCGGAACGGGTGCTTGCCGCGCTTAAAAGTTATCATGAGCCTGTGATCTTGTTGCTGGGGGGGGCAGACAAAAAGCTACCCTGGCAAACCATGTTACAATTAGCTTATGAAAAATCGCGCCATATCATTGCATTTGGCGGGAGCGCGGGCGATATTGTGGTACAAACCCTAACCGAGATGGGCTATCCTCACCATGTCACGCGCGTTAGCACCTTGTCCGAAGCGGTGGATGTTGCACATCAAATTGCACAAGCAGGGGATGTCGTGTTACTGTCACCGGGCGGGACAAGCTATGATGCCTACCTCGATTTTACGGTGCGTGGGCAACACTTTCGTGAGTTAGTTGCAGCGCTATTGTAGTACAATGTGATCATAGTGGTTTTATGCGCTCAATTCAGTAGGGTAATAACATGACGACCTCCAGTCCTAAATTGTTAGATCAACCGCTGACATCGCTCCGTTTTGTACGCGCGAGGAGCGGACGTAACCGGGCATTGCCGCCCAAACATGCTGCTCCCGCTCTCAATTTTTGGGCTGGCACAGATGTGTTCCTATTGACGATCATTGCAATCTTATTGGCGTTGAGTCTCATGATGGTCTACAGCACCACTTTTGACTGGAGCTATCAAGAACACGGCTACGAAACCTTCTTTTTGTTTCGCCATGCCCAGAATATGGCGATTGCGGTTGCGGTTATGCTGACTTTCGCCTTCATTCCTTATCGCGCGCTTCATCGTCTATCGTTCTTCATCCTGCTTGCCTCTATTGCCTCACTTACTGCAGTGTTGCTCTTTGGGGATGATGCCTTCGGGGCGCGTCGCGGGTTGATCGGTGGGCGGTTTCAGCCGGGGGAGTTGGCACAACTCTCTGTGGTGATCTACTTGGCAGCGTGGCTTAGTTCAAAACACACGAGGATTCGTAGCGTGGTATATGGGTTGCTACCTTTTTCAGTCATTGTCAGCATTGTCGGCGTATTGGTGTTGTTACAGCCCGACCTCAGCACGACGGTGGTTATTTTCGTAACAGCAACGGCGATGTTCTTCTTGGCAGGCGCAGATGTAAGGCATTTGACTTTTTCCGCCATGGCGATTAGTGGATTGGGTTTGCTGGCACTGCGGAGCTTCGGATATGCTCAAGACCGCGTTGCCTCCTACTTCGAGGGGATTGTTGACCTCACGCAAACCAATTACCACGTTCAACAAGCGATCACTGCGTTCTTAAATGGAGGTTGGTTTGGGGTGGGGCTAGGGAGCGGGCGACAGAAATTTGGGTACCTGCCCGCCCCCCACACTGACAGCATCTTTGCCTCCATCGGTGAGGAGTTGGGGGTGATAGGGGCGGGTGTGGTGATTATGTTGTATGCGGTTTTGGTGGTGCGTGGTTTCCTCATTGCTAGACGTTCCCCAGATGCGTTTGGCGGATTGCTTGCCGCGGGCATGACTATTTGGCTAGTTTCACAGGCGCTGTTGAATGTGGCGGTGATGATTGCCGTACTACCCTCAACGGGTGTACCACTTCCCTTGATTAGTTATGGTGGCTCTTCAATGACTGCTCTGTTGGCGGGCATGGGAATTGTGCTAAGTGTATCGCGTGCAACGGCACGCCAACCCATTGAGCGAAGGACGAAAATAGGTGCGAATTCTGATCTCAGCCGGGGGAACCGGCGGCAGCGTTTACCCCGCCCTCTCGGTAGTTGAGGCACTCAATGAACAGCATCCTGATGTTGAAGTGGTCTTCGTAGGGAGCGTACAGGGTTTTGAGCGCGATCTCGTTCAGTCATCTCACGTGCGCCTCGCGGAGTATCACGAGGTGCAATCGGGACCGTTGCATGGGGTAAGTATCCTGCGAGGGTTGGTCAGTATGATCCGCCTGCTGCTTGGGTTCGTCCAATCGCTCGGGTTGATTTGGCGCACACGCCCTGCGGTGCTGTTCATCACCGGTGGGTGGGTGACTTTCCCGATCACGGTAGCGGCATGGGTGTTACGAGTTCCGATCATGGTGTTTGTGCCAGACATCGAGCCTGGTTTAGCCATTCAAGTGTTACAACGGTTTTGCCAACAGGTGGCAACAGCAACCGAGCGTTCACGCCCCTATGTGCCCCAATCAAAGATGGTGGTCACGGGCTATCCTGTTCGCCGAACAATTGCACAAGCCACGCGCGAACTCGCCCTGAGAGGCTTTGATCTGGATTCGACCCGCAAGACCTTGCTCGTCTTCGGCGGAAG
>CAIRDJ010000399.1 GCA_903877335.1 uncultured Chloroflexota bacterium
TCGGGGCGTTATCAAAACTTGATGAAGCTGTTGGCAACGGGCAACCCCAATAAGCGCGTCATCTTGATGACCGCTACGCCCATCAACAATAGCATCTGGGATTTGTATCATCAGGTTTCATTCATCACGCGCCAAACGGATACTTTCTTCCGTGAATATGGCATCCGCAATTTGAATAGCTTCTTTAGAGAGGTGAAAGACGGGGGAGCAGATATTTTCCTCCTGTTAGAACAGACGATGGTACGGCGCAGTCGGCAAGATGTGAAGCAACGTCAACAAGCTGGGGAAGAAATCCGCTTGCCCGGCAAAGGGGTGATACACTTTCCTGAACGCACGTTGCACGCGGTGACGTATGACCTTGAGCAAACGTATGACGGCATCTATCAAGACATCGTGGACATCATCGAGGATTTGTCACTCGTCAGCTTTAACATCGAAAAGTTTAGAAAAACCGACCGAGATAACCAAGACATCAGGCAAAAGCAAACTCGTTCAGAAGCCCTCATCGGCATCCTCAAGACGCTCTACCTCAAACGCTTAGAGAGTTCATTACACGCCTTTGAGACCAGCATCAAGAGCCAAGCGAACTTTCAGAAACGTTTTTATGCGACACTGCGCGATCATCAAAAGCTACTTGACCCCGCCAGCAACCGCAAGATATTGGCAATCCAAGCGAGTGGGGAGGACAATCCAGAAGAGATTGCCGCTTTGATTGATGAACTGTCGGATGTGGAGATCGGGGATTATGACGTGCGCGAGATTGAGCGCGAGGTCAAGCGCGATATTCAATCACTAGAAAACATCATCCTCAAAATCCAACTGGCACAACAAAAGAAGGAAGCCCACCTGCGTGATGCCAAACTGGTCGCCGTCAAGGAATTGCTGGCGAATAACTTGGCGGGGCAAAAAGTGTTGATCTTTTCCTACTACCGCGACACCGCCCAGTATGTTTATGACGAGTTATGCAAAGATCATCGTTGGTCAGCTACATGGGAGAAACCGCCCGTCATTGAGGTGATTCACGGGGGCACCGATGGCAACCGCCGTGAACGGTTGGTCAAGCGGTTTGCGCCCCAAGCCAACACACACGAGGGCGAAAGCCCCGTTATTTCAGAAGCTGAGCCAGAAGTGGACATCCTCATTTCAACCGATGTCCTAAGCGAGGGGCAAAACCTCCAAGATGCCGGGGTGATTATCAACTATGATTTGCATTGGACACCCATCCGTATGATTCAACGTGCGGGGCGGATTGACCGCTTGGGAACAGCCTTTGAGAAACTTGCCATCTATAACTGCTTTCCGCAATCAGGGTTAGAAAGCCTGCTCGGATTGGTGGAACGGTTACAAGACCGCATCCGTGATATTGATCGCACGGTGGGGCTGGATGCCAGCGTACTAGGAGAGATCATCAGCACGCGCTCATTAGAACAATTGCGCCGTCTACGTAACGGGGATAGCACTGTGATTGATGCTCTTGAAAATGAGAATGAGTTGGTCTCTACCGATGAGATGAAATTCCCCCTCATGCTTTATTTACAACAAGTTGGCATGGATCGAATCCGTGCGATTCCGTGTGGGATTGGATCTGGCATGGCGAAGTCTACCCGAACAAGCGGAATCTTCTTTGCGTTTGAAGCGCGTAACCGCCACTTTTGGCGGTTGTATACCGACGATGGCGAATTGATTACCGATAAACGCCGCTTGTTCCGCTACCTTCAAGCACCCGAAAGCGAGAAGCGCGTGATGCCCGCGCAGTTTGAGGTGTATGACGCGCTCGATAAAGCAACCAAGGACGTTTTGAAAGAGATCAATTCAACCATTCTTTCGCAACGGGTGCCCCCAAAGATGAGTAAGACCAACTCAGATTTGAATATATTGCTAGTGCAAACCAGCTTTTTTAATACTGCCACCCTACCCGAAGAACAAGATGCTTTTGAAACCCTGCGCCAGCGCGTGCAAAACGTGATACAACACGTGCCGTTAGAACCATTCAAGCGCGATAAAACGCTTAAAGGCATCCGTGAACGTTACCAGAGAAACCAGAATCAACAAGAACTTGTGGAGGCTTTGGATGCCTTCTTCATCGAGAATGAACTGTATCGTGATTTGCCAATCGCTAAAACCACATTAGATCAAGTTCGCATCGAAGACCTAAAACTCATCGCTTATGAGGTCTTCGGATGAGAGAGGGGCAACCAGCTAGAGGCGTTGTGATTTGCTCATAGAGGCTGTGCATCTCGCAAGACGGCATTCATGAAGTGTTCAGGGTGGGCGTTCACATCGTCGGTGATAAGGTTCACCTCACAATCGAGTGAGTATATCACAACCCACGCGGATGACCCACTTGACCCATGCTGAGGGGAATTGCGGTGTCATGGCAGATGATTCAAAAGGGATGCAGGGGTGGGGGGCAAAACCCCATGCCAAAACCGCCATTCCCTGCTAA
>CAIRDJ010000400.1 GCA_903877335.1 uncultured Chloroflexota bacterium
GCAATGCGCGGGATCGCCTCCCATACATACGTTGTGCCCTCAAACAGATCAGCAATCGAAACGCGGTTGAGGTCAAAAAGGTCACTTGCCTTGAGCATGATTCTTCCTCATTTGGGATCACAGGGGGCAGCTTGAAGGGGGTTGCCCTCACCGGTGGGACAAGGGCAACCGTACAGAATGAGTTACTTTCCAGATGGCAAAAGTGGTTTGTCTTTACGGAGGCGTTCCAAACCTTGAAAAGCAGGGGAGCCTTGAATTTCTTTCCAGCGTGATTCCCCCCCGTCCATGTGCCATTCCACCACATGATTACCCAGTTCATCCATGTATGCCAAAGCAGGACGAAGCATGAGCATCTGACGAATGACACCCATTAGATCACGGCGCTCTTCGCTTGTGCGAAGGACGAAATAATCGCCGGGCACCCACTCAAACTGGACAAGAATCCCATGCCAATTGCCTTCCATTTGAATGGGGCTTATGGCTTGTGTGCAGGACATGTATAGCCCTTGTAGGCGGTTTTTCCATAAGTTGGTGTTGATGCGCTCCTCAATGTAGTAAGGACGCGGTTCTGGTGTGCTATAAAACCATGTACGTGATGAGGTTGCCATTCAGTTAACTTTCCATGCGCTGAACTCAATACGAATCGACATGCAGTGTACACCAATCCTGCGCGTGTAACCAGTTCAAGGTTAGGGCAACCGTGCAATCCTAGCGGTTATTCTGTGCCACTTTTGATCTTTATGCGGTGAAGTGTGTGGCTTTTCCCCTTGCTGGTGAAGGTGTGGGTTACAAGCGTAATCAAACGCCGTTCTATGCCCCGTGTGCATAAATACGGAGGGCGCTTTTTGTGTGGCAAAAGAATAGCGAATTTTTCCTAATGCTGGTACAATGCCCACATAAATATCTTGCGGATAGAGTCTATCCGCGCTTTAGCCTGCATGCGTTATCTTTTTTAGAAAGGTTGTCCACAAATGAAAGCACTCCGTTTAGTATTGGTCATGATGCTTGCCAGTTTAGCTTTCGTCTCTAGCGCGATGGCGCAAGAGGGCGAAGTGATCCGCTTGATTGAAAACAGCTGGTCAGCGTCTGCATTGAACGTCAACGTTGCCAAGATCATCTTGGAAGAAGAATATGGCTATGAAGTTGAAATCATCGCCTTGGATGAACAAGCCCAATGGGCAGCGATCGCCGCTGGCGAAGCCGATGCCTCCTTAGAAGTGTGGCCCTCCGGTCATGCTGAGAACGTTGCCGAATACATTGATGAGCTTGAAGTCGTCGAAAATGTGGGCGAGTTGGGCGTAGTCGGTAAAATCGGTTGGTTCGTCCCCACCTATGTGGTAGAAGAATATCCTGAATTGGCAACCTACGAAGGCTTCCTCGATGCAGAACTCGTCAAGATTTTTGCCACCGCTGAAACCGGGGACAAGGGGCGTTTCGTTGGGGCAGCACCCAGTTGGGTACAATACGATGCCGAGATCATCGAAAACCTAGAGATGAACATGGAAGTAGTTTATGCTGGTTCAGAAGAAGCCATCCTAGCTGAACTTTCCAGCGCGTATGCTCGCCAAGAACCCATCGTGTTCTACTTCTACACCCCGCACAGCGTTTTCGCAGAGTATGACCTCACCCCTGTAGCCCTGCCAGAACACACCGAAGAATGCTACGCAGGCGTGGTTGATGGCGACGCAAGCGCAGTAGCGTGTGATTACCCTGCCGACCAACTCTTCAAGATTGTTTCTAGCGATTTGGCAGAACGCGCACCCGAAGCGTATAACCTCATCAAGAACTTCAATTACACTTCCGAAGATCAAATTGCCATGATTGCCCAAGTTGAACTCGAAGGCTTGGAATTTGAAGAAGTGGCACAGGCTTGGGTGGATGAGAACGAAGAAGTTTGGGCGGAATGGTTGAAGCCCGCTGAAGACAATTACTAATCTGCATGTTTGCCAGAGTGGGCGTTGCCTGCTCTGGCGTTCCGATCACCCGCACTCCATGTTCATCTTCAGCGTCACCCTCCACACTCACAAGATGAATGGCTCACAAGAAAGTTGATACCGCGTATGACAGCACATTATGACACAATCATTGTCGGGGGTGGTTCTGCAGGGTGCGTCCTAGCAAACCGCCTGAGCGAAGACCCCAACCACCGCGTTTTGGTGATTGAGGCGGGGCGAAACGATTCCTTCTGGGATATTTTTATCCACATGCCCGCCGCCCTCACCATCCCGATTGGCAACAAACATTACGATTGGATGTATCAGTCTGAACCCGAACCCCACATGAATAACCGCCGTGTTTATCATGGGCGTGGCAAAATCTTGGGTGGCTCCAGCAGCATCAACGGGATGATCTTCCAACGCGGTAATCCGATGGATTATCAAAAGTGGAGCAAAGACCCTGGCATGGAAAAATGGGATTATGCCCATTGCCTTCCTTACTTCAAGCGCATGGAAACCTGCCTTGCTGGCGGGGATGAGTTTCGAGGAGACGAAGGACCGCTCAAGCTAGAGCGTGGACCCGCCACCAATCCCCTATTCAAGGCGTTCTTTGAAGCGGTTCAACAAGCCGGCTACCCCCTAACCAACGACGTCAACGGCTACCGTCAAGAGGGTTTTGCCCCCTTTGACCGCAACATTTATCGCGGGCGCAGGTTGAGCGCAGCACGCGCCTACTTGCATCCCGTCCTCAAGCAACGCCCGAATCTCTCCGTTCTCACGCGCACCCTCGTTACCAAAGTTCGCTTTGAGGGCAAGCGTGCCAACGGTGTAGAGGTTTCAATACGTGGGGGCGCAACCGAACAACTAGACGCAGGGCGCGTCATTCTGTGCGGTGGCGCGGTGAACTCTCCGCACTTGTTGTTGCTTTCGGGCGTGGGCAACGCCGAAGAGCTGAAGGCGCACGGCATCAACGTGGTGCATGATTTGCCCGGTGTGGGAGAGAACTTGCAAGACCATCTTGAGGTCTACGTACAATATGCGTGCACGCAACCTGTTTCGGTCTCCCCGGCATTACTGTGGTATAACAAGCCGTGGGTTGGTTTCCGTTGGTTATTCTTCCGTCAAGGAGCTGGGGCAACCAATCACTTTGAAGCCGGTGGGTTTGTGCGTGGGAATGAAGAGGTCGCCTATCCTAACTTGATGTTCCACTTCCTGCCGGTTGCCATTCGCTATGATGGCACGTCCCCCAACCAAGGACACGGCTATCAAGTGCACATCGGACCCATGAACAGCACCGCTCGCGGGAGCATCAAACTCAAGTCTGCTGACCCGCGCGTGCATCCGGCATTGTGCTTCAACTACCTTTCTACGCCGGAAGATCGGCGCGAGTGGGTGGAAGCAATCCGCGTGGCACGCAACATTTTGCAACAACCCGCCTTTGACCCATATAACGGGGGCGAAATCTCTCCAGGGGATAAGGTGAAAACCGATGAGGAAATCTTGGATTGGGTACGTCGAGATGGCGAGACCGCCTATCACCCCTCGTGCACGTGCAAGATGGGCACAGATGCCATGTCGGTGGTGCATCCCGACACCATGCAAGTTCACGGGTTAGAAGGTCTGTACGTGGTGGATGCGTCGGTCATGCCCTATGTCACCAACGCCAACATTTATTCTCCCACCATGATGATTGCGGAAAAAGCGGCAGACCTGCTCAAAGGGGCAACGCCTCTTTCCCCCGAACACACCCCCTTTCATGTGCATCACGCCTAGCGCGTGAGCGGGGTTAGCTCTAACACCTCATAGCGGGTGAGGCAGGCTTGTGCTTGTTGGAATAACCAACCACAAGTGTTGTCCACCAGTTGCGCAATTTGACCGCTCTGCTCATCATACAGCACGTGTGAGGTAGTAGGGCGGTAAACAGTTCCCCCCCATTTCCCCTCCAAAAGGCGGAGCGCGTGTTCATACAGGCGTTCCATCGTGTATTGTTCCACCAAACCGCTGGTGATGGGGTAGGGTTCTGCGTTGGGGTCAAGCCGATAGGTGAGGGAATTATACGCTTGGGCATCAGTGACCACCCCATCTTCCACCGTTAGCACATATAGCCCATCGGCGAAGTAGGGTTCTTGTACATCAATCACCATGCGATAGGAGCGGATGCCCTGTTGCTCCCAGCGTGCTTGCATGGCTTGGGCAACC
>CAIRDJ010000401.1 GCA_903877335.1 uncultured Chloroflexota bacterium
CGCCGTTTGGACATCATCATGGCAACAGGCAAGGACGATCGCTTGATGGGGGTGGCGCGTGATATGTCGCGCGTGCTGTGGGAAAAGCAAATCGGCAACGCCCTGCGTGAGTGGGATGGATGGTCGCACGATTGGCAATATTGGCATCAAATGATTCGCGCTTACATTGGTGGGCACGATTGATTTTATCAGCGCAACTTGTTTATTACTTAGAAAGGTGACTAAAGCATGGACACAGCTACACAGACAGAACCCATTCGCATTGGGCTTTTCGTTGGGCGCGAATGGTCTTGGCCCCCCGCTTTCATAGAGGAGGTGAACAGTCGCGTGACCCAAAGTGGGGTTATCGCTGAATTCGTCAAAGTGGGCGGAACGATGATGAACGAACCGTGCCCCTACCGCGTCATCATTGACCGCATCTCGCATGAAGTTCCTTACTATCGTTCCTACCTCAAGAACGCCGCCATTCAGGGCGTGAAACTGGTCAATGATCCCTTCATGTGGACGGCGGATGATAAGTTCTTTGGGGCATCTTTGCTCGATCGCTTGGGCTTACCCTCCCCCAAAACAGTGGTGCTACCCAATCGTGAATATGTGCCGGGCATCAAACATGATGAGAGCCTGCGCAATCTGCTCTATCCAATGGACTGGAACGCCATTGTGGAGCGCGTGGGCGGTTTCCCATGTGTGCTGAAGGATGCACACGGGGGAGGTTGGCGTGATGTTTACGTGGTGCATTCTATGGAAGAACTGTGGGAGGCCTATAACGGAAGCGGACTGTTGACGATGATCCTGCAAGAGTTCATCCGTTGGGATGATTACGCGCGGTGTATGGGCATCGGTCAACGTCAAGTGCGCGTCATGCGCTATGACCCCACCCAACGCCACTATCACCCTGAACATGGCTTTGACAGCGAGATGGAACAAACCCTACATGATTACACCCTCGCCATTTGTCGCGCGTTTGGGTATGACATGAATACTTGCGAGTTCGCTATCCGCGAGGGCATCCCGTATGCGATTGATTTCATGAACCCTGCCCCGGATATGGATGTCAACTCGCTGGGCAAAGGGCATTTTGATTGGATGGTCAAGACGATGGCGGATGTGATGATTGAACTTGCGCTTTCTGATGAGCAAACCCGTAACCAATATGCTTGGGGTAAATTGATTGAGGAGGTCATCCCATGATCGGCACCGTTCGCATTCAAGATGCCATCAATCACTATCACGACCTTTTGACCGATGAGGTTGCCAAGCATGCAGACGAACAATTGCGTAGCCTGTTGTTTGATCGCACGCTGTACTTTGGCGACCGTCCCTTGTGCGTGGTTTTGCGCCCGCACTTCTACTTTGAACATGACTGGCAATTCCTTAAGCAGGGCTTACAAGGCATCTTGGGGGCTTTCCATCGGTTGCATAATGTAGTCATGCGCGACAAGGACTATCGCAAGCAACTCTTGCTAGAAGATTATGAAGAGCGCATGTTCTCCTTTGATTTAGACGCGCCCGTCCCGTGGACATCCTCACGCATGGATACCTTCTTCATGGTGGACAAGCGCAGTTTGAAGTGTGTGGAATATAATGCGGAGACCCCCGCCGGCATTGGTTACAACGATGTGCTGGCGGAAGTGTTTGACCAGCTTGAACCGATGAAGCTTTTCCAGAAGCAATATAGCGTGCGTTCCACCTTAGCACTGGGGACGTTGACCGATGCCATTATCTCCGCTTATCGTGAATGGGGCGGGAAAGAAAAACCCCAAATCGGGATTTTAGACTGGGATGATGTCCCCACGTTGAATGAACATTCCCTCACCCAAGATCACTTTGAGCGTGCGGGCTACCCCACCATCATGGCAGACCCACGCACCCTAGAGTATCGTGATGGCAAGTTGATGGCGGGCGATTTTCTGATTGACATCATCTACAAGCGCGTGCTCTTCAGCGAACTGAACCAACGCATGGGCACCCATAACCCCATGCTCGATGCTGTGCGCGACCACGCCGTTTTCATCACCAATTCCCCCAGCGCAAAATTATTGGCAAAGAAGGCAAGCCTCGCCTTTTTGAGTGATGAACGCAACCGTGATTTATTCACTGCCGAACACCACGCCTTCATCAACGCGCACATCCCCTGGACGCGCGTCATCGAAGACCGTCAAACCTTGTATGGGGATCAATCGGTGGACTTGCTCGCGTTCGTAGCAGACCATCGTGAACGCTTCGTCTTGAAGCCCAACGATGAATACGGGGGTAAAGGCGTGGTGTTGGGTTGGGAAGCAACCGATGAAGAATGGGCAAGCACCCTACAAACCGCGTTACATGATCCGTATGTCGTTCAAGAACGGGTGGATGGCGTGCAACGCGACTTCCCCACCATGATTGACGGGCAACTGGACATCAGCGAACGCTTCCTAGACGCTGATCCGTATGTGTTCGGCGGAACGAATGTGCATAGTTGTTTAACGCGCGTGTCGTCTAAAGCACTCTTGAACGTCACTGCGGGCGGGGGATCAGTCGTCCCCACCTACATCATCCGCAAGGACTAAATAGCAGGGTGGGTATGCCGAATTGCTCAAGCATACCCACCCGTTAAAGGATCATGCTAGGCTCTCATGCGTTCGTTACGGGGGTCATATAACACAGGATCGCTCACCACGCCCTCAAAGAAGTTGCCAGCATAGCGCACGCGCACGCGCGTTCCTATCGTGGCGAAGTCGTTGGGCACAAATGCAAAAGCGATGAACTTGCCGACTGCGTAGCCATAATTCCCACTGGTGATTCTACCAATGACCTGATCGCCACTTAGAACGGGTTCATTCCCAAACATCACCGCCTTGCGATCATCGAAGGTTAAGCACACCAACTGACGCGCCACCCCCTTCTCTTTGAAACGCAAAGAAGCATCACGCCCGATGAAGTCGCCCTTGTTGTAGC
>CAIRDJ010000402.1 GCA_903877335.1 uncultured Chloroflexota bacterium
CTAGTCACTTGCTGTTTGTGATCGCCAAAAACGGTGGGATCATCATGGGGGCATGGAAAGATCAATGCTTGATCGGTTTCGTCATGGGTTTCATCGCCAAACGGCAACAAGAATATTATATCTATTCCCACATTGCCGGAGTCAAGACGGAATGGCAAGGCTATGGCATTGGAGAAAAACTCAAACAGGCACAACGGCAATGGGCACTTCAAAATGGCTACGCCCTGATCTGTTGGACGTTTGACCCGCTGCAACGCATGAACGCCAGTTTCAACATCCACAAGCTACGGGTGATCGTGCAAAGCTATCATGTGAATTTATATGGGGATATGCCGGATGGGTTGAATCACGGACTGGCAACCGATCGCTTTACCGCTGAATGGTATCTCAAAGACCCGCGCATCCTCAACCGCCCCATGCTCCAGCTTCCCTTGACCAAGTATAACGCTCTGGTGCATTACGATAACAACACCCTTTACACCTCCACAGAACCCCTAGACGGCGAACGGTGTACCTTACAAATCCCGTATGATACGCGCTTCATGAAGATGATTGATATGCAGTTGGTTCAAGCGTGGCAAAACGCCCTGCGCGAAGCCTTCCAACTGGCATTCAACTCGCGGTATCGCGTGGTGGATTTTGTCACCGATCATGACGCACAAACCTGTTGGTATGTACTTTCTCAGATAGAGCAATAACCTATGTGTGGCATCGTTGGCATGCTTGACCTGCATCAACGCGGGCGCGTTAGCCCGTCCCTCACCCGTGCTATGTGTGATTGCATACGGCATCGGGGACCGGATGGCGAGGGACACTTCCATCACCCTAACGTGGGATTAGGCATGCGTCGCTTGAGCATCATTGATGTGAACGGGAGTGAGCAACCACTCTATAACCATGATGGTACGTTGGCGTTGGTGTTCAATGGGGAGATTTACAACTACCGCGAGTTACGCACGCACCTCATTGAACAGGGGTATGACTTCCGTACAGACGGAGATGGCGAAACCATCGTACACTTATATGAGGCATACGGGGTGAAGTTGTTTGAGCATCTGCGCGGGATGTACGCTTTCGCCCTGTGGGATGCACGGCAAGAGCGGTTGCTGGTGGCGGTTGACCACATCGGCATGAAACCGCTCTATCTGCTTGAGCAGGACGGGCTATTGGCTTTTGCCAGCGAGGTGAAAGCATTCTTCACCGATGAACAGCGCATACCCGCCCGCTTGAACTTGAACGCGCTCGATACTTACTTGAGTTTTGGTTTTCAAGTGGGACAGGCGACTTTGTTTGAGGGTGTTCAACGCTTACCAGCGGGGCATTACTTGGTTGCGGAAAAGGGGGCATATCACCTTCACCCCTATTGGCAATTCGGTACTCCCCCCCTTAATCCCCCCCAAGACGCACAAGACTGGGTGGAACAAACACGCCACGCCTTAGTCGAGTCGGTACGGTTGCACCTGCGTAGTGATGTACCGCTCGGATTGTTTTTGAGTGGTGGGATTGACAGCGCAAGCATACTGGGCATCATGGCGCAGGAGCAAACCGAGAGCATCCAAACCTTCACAGTTGGGTATCAAGCAAGCGTGCCCGACAACGAACTCCACCACGCCCAGCGCATTGCCACGCATTTTCATACCCAGCATCACGAACGCATCATCACCGCACAAGATTGGTGGGCGGGCTTTGAACGCTACATCTACCACGAAGACGAACCCACTGCCAATCCTTCTGCCGTCTCGCTAATGCTCCTTGCCGAAGATACGGCAAAGCATGTCAAGGTGGTTTTGACGGGCTTGGGGGGTGATGAGCTATTCGGGGGATATGCCCACCATCGGAGCGTACCGCGCTTGTTGACGGCACAGGCACGCTATGGCAAATTCATGCGCCCAATCACGCATGCCCTGCACGGCGTAGATCGCTTCTATCCGATGCTCAAACGGTATCGAGGATTGGGGGCGATTCCCACCTATTTGCCGAATGTGCTACGGGTGGGACTGTCACACGAGGACGCACTCTTGCGCACTTTCTCCTATGATGGGATGGTCTTTAGCGACGGATTGCGTCAAAGCCTGTACGGGGCAGACCTCAAGCGAATCGGGCGTGCCCCCATCCAAGAGGTCTATCATCACATCATCCAAGCCAGTCAGCGTGACAACCCACACAACACCGCCCTCGCGCTGGTTGCCAATACGTGGCTACACGGGAACGCGCTCCTGCATGCGGACAAGGTGACGATGGCACACTCGCTTGAAGCACGCATCCCCATGTTTGAGCCACACCTCATCCAACTGGCAACCGCCATTCCCCCACAAGTGCGCATGCAGGCGAATAAGTGGACCCTGCGCGAGGCAGTCCGCCCCTATGTCCCCACGTTCGCGCTTGACCGCCCCAAGCAACCCTTCAGCACACCCATTCGCGGATGGTTTGAGCGCGAGTTGAAAGCGAACATTGAGGCAATTTTGCTCAATCCTGATGCCAAAACCACGCCCCTATTCGACAAGACGGCATTAGCTCGTATTTTGCACCAACACTTCAACGGGAGCGAAAAGCACGAAGAGGTGGTGTTTCGGTTGCTGACGCTAGAACTATGGGCACAACGCTTTGAAGTGAGTGTTTAGGGCTATGCCCGCACATACACCCATGCAGCAGTACCATCGCGAAGCGTCACCCGAATCCGCCGATAAGCGTTCCCCTCGTACTCATCAATCTGAATGAGTTCCCAAAGGCTCACTTCGATCGTATAACCCTCAACAACTTGGTTAGGGTTGGGGTCAAGCACAAGATAGCTCTGTTCTAGGGTGGGGGTAAGGCTACTGATTTGGTAGCCCTTGAGCGTGTTTGGGGCAAGTTCAACCGCACGCCCGATCAGGCGCGTTTGCACTGCTTCATCCTTCAATGTACCGTACACAAACAGTCGTTCCATAGGATTCACTTCCGTGTGTAAACGAGGCGGATCTGGTTCAATGATAGCGTGCAAAACCATAATCCGCTATTTATTCTTTGTTGACTTGACGAGAAACGGCATGAACGGTAATGTTTTGGCAATTGTATGGTTTACATGAAAGCTAGGTCATTGTGCGCATCTTGTTTGTTGCCTCGTTGCATCATCCCAAAGAATTGCAAACGGCATGGGAGCAAACGCCACCCAACGAAGTCAAACCCCTCTTCCCACCCAGCATGGGGCAACATCACTGGGAACAAGCCTTGCGCCAGCGTGGGCATGAACTGAGCGTGTTCTACCGCAATCTACCCGCATGGGGGGGCGACATTGCCCAACTAAGCGAGCAAACTTACACGCAACGGATAACGCCCCAACGCGCCTACCTCGCCCTGATGAACCGCATGCCCCCGCGCTACAACCTTGATAAACGCGCCCGTAACCAACGTCTCATTGAACACGCCCGCAAGTTCAAGCCGAATGTGCTGTGGGTGGTGGGGGACAATACGGTGATCTTTTCAGAAACCCTCGCACACCTCAAGCACACATTGGGTTGTAAGATTGTGTATGCGTCTGGCACGTCGCCGATTGTATTCTCCCATCCAATTGAGCGCGAAGCCGCCCGCTTGTATGATCTGGTCTTGGTCAACGATTTTTATCACGGGGTACAATGGGAGGAATTGGGCGCACCGCATGTTGTCACCCTGCCAATTGCTGCCATTGATCCTGCCTTTCACCATCCCTACCCCGTGACCGAAGCAGAGCGCAAGCTCTACGCCTGTGATATTGCTTTTGTGGGGACGCTCCTGCCGACCAATTTATACTCGCGTCGCATTCAAGCATTAGAGGCATTGCGCGAGTTTGACTTAGGGATATGGAGTGTGCATGCTGTACCCGACAGCTTAAAGCCGTATGTGCGTGGGCGGGCATTGGGCGCAGAGATGCTCAAGATCATGAGTTGCGCTAAAGTGGTCATCAACGTGCATGGTGACTTCATGCGTTATGGGGGCAACATGCGCTTGTTTGAGGTGGCAAGTTTGGGGGTTTGTCAAATCGCTGATGACCTAGCAGGGGTGCGTCGCTGGTTCACACCCGATGAAAATATTCTGGTTTATGCGTCAGTGGATGACCTAAAGGCACAAGTCCGTGCTGTTCTAGCAGACGATTCTCGACGAATGCAGATCGCCCAGAATGGGCAACAACATGTTTATGCACATCATACCTACGCACAGCGCGCACGCGCTTTTGAGGAGGCACTCGGTTTATGAGCCATGATCGCTATGATAGTACCCGTCAAGCATGGGAAAACATCTGGCAAGAAGCGGATGTTCTGGTCGAGTTAGAAGCTGTGCAATCCGCTCGCTCGTTAGAAACGATCGCCCTATATGAAGCACACCTCCCAAAAGATGATCTCATCTTAGAAGCAGGAAGCGGCTTAGGCGCGGTGGTGATGACCCTCCGCCAAAAGGGCTACTCCATCATGGGCATTGATTATGCGATCAACGCTCTGTACGCCTCTAAACAGTATGAGCCGAGTTTAGGGTTAGGCGGGGCGGATGTGCATCACCTCCCTTTTGCCAATGACACCTTCGGCGCATATCTCTCGTTTGGGGTATTAGAACACTTTGAACAGGGGATGCTCCCTGCGCTCAAGGAAGCACACCGCATCCTCAAACCCAATGGCGTGATCGTGTTGACCATTCCCTACCCCAACGCCATCCATCAAGCTGTGCGCCTAAAACGTACCCTCTTGGGGCAACCACTCCTGACGGATGAGACCTTCTTTGAGAGTACGTACACCCGTGATGATTTGATCGCCAACGTGCGCATGATGGGCTTTGAAGAAGTGGTCGTTGCTCCCACTAGCCACGCCTTCACCCTATGGGGCTTGGGCTTTCCGTTCCGTGCAGGGGGTTACTATCAAACCTCCCCCCTCGCGGATCGGCTTGGCGATTGGGCAAAGAACGCCCTTCCGTGGTGGCTAAACTTCATGACCTTGATTGTGGCGCGTAAGGTTGTTTAGCCAATGGAGTTGAGCATTGTCATTGTCAACTACAATACTCGCGAATTTCTTCGGGCATGTTTGGCTTCGTTGCAGGCTTGCACGCTGGAACATGAGGTCATTGTGGTGGACAACGCCTCACGAGACGGAAGCGTGGAGATGGTGCAAAGCACGTTTCCGTCGGTCAGGTTGCTCGCACAAGCGGTGAACACGTGGTTTTGTGGGGGGAATAACTTGGGTATTCAAGCAGCACGTGGAGAATACGTTTTGCTGTTGAACCCTGATACGGTTGTCGAAGCAGGCGCGTTAGAGCAATTGGTCGCCTTCTTGCGCCACCATCCCAATTATGCAGGTGCCACCGCGCAACTCATTTATCCCAACGGACAAACTCAACAAACCTGCTCGCGCCTCATCCCCTTCCGCTATCTGCTGTATACGCTCACCCCGTGGGGCATGGTGCGCCCCGGCGCACGCCAACAACTCCAACAGCATATTTGGTACCAGGATGAAGGCTTTGACCGCACTACTGACCGTGATGTTGAAACCTTGCCCGGCTCGTGTTTGCTGATGAGACGGGGGGACATTCAACTGGACGGGGATTTGTTGCTGTATTTCCCAGAGGATATGCTGGCGTGGCAACATGCCCACCGCCCATTCCGTTTTGTGGCGGGGGCACGCATCCAACATTTTGAAAAGTCTAGCACGCGCAACTGGAACGCCAGTCGCATCTTCTTCCGTGATGCCCTCATCTTCACGCATAAGCGATTTGGTTATGGGGCAAGGCTTATGTTGTGGGGGCTTACGCGCCCCTTGTGGTTAGCGATGTGGGCGCGACATCACCTATTCCTCCAAACTCGCCTGTAGCGTTAGCTCGCCGAGCGGCTCTTCACCCAGCGCATAGTCCACACTTAAAGCGTCGATCGCACTCACCAAAAGCCAGTAGGTTTCGGTTGTGGGAAGCACTATCCCCTCAAGCGCGGCATCGGTGACATGGGGCAATTCAAGCGATTCGGCATCATCGTTGACCGCCAAGCGATTGCCCTCGCCATCAAACAGCATGAGTACCATATCAGTGGTCGCGTTCGAGGCGGTGAAGTTCACCGTTTGATTTTCTACCCCTGCAAAGCGCATCAGTAGCATAGGGGTCTGCATGGTCAAGGTGGTGTCAAAAGGCACGCTCCCCAAATCCAACAGGGTAGAAGAAGCATCTTCAGGTTGGGGCATCAGTTCTCCCTGCACGTTCAGGTTATAGCTCACCACTTCTGCGCCAAAATCAGGAACGTAGCCATCAAGGTGCAGGTACGATGTCGCCAGCAAGAAATGCTCACCGCTTTCTGTCGTGTCCACTGTCAAGCGCGAG
>CAIRDJ010000403.1 GCA_903877335.1 uncultured Chloroflexota bacterium
AAATCCGCTTTAAGTCTGGGTCATTTTCAACATACTCTTCAATGGATTTCTGTTTGGCATCTTGGGGAATGAGGTTGACCACTTTGTTGACCTCACTCAGGGGAACATCCAACGCCCGCCCCACATCACGGATGGCAGCTTTTGCACCCATCGTACCAAACGTAATGATCGAAGCCACCTTGTCCGAGCCGTACTTGCCGGCGGTATACTCGATCATTTCGTTGCGACGATCATCGGGATAATCCAAATCAATATCTGGCATGGACACCCGCCCCGGATTGAGGAAGCGCTCGAAGATCAGGCTATTTTGAATGGGGTCAATATTGGTGATGCCTAAACAATATGCCACCATGCTACCCGCGCCGGAACCGCGCACATTCCACCAAATATCCGCATGTCGCGCAAACTCGCACAAGTCCCATACAATCAGGAAGTAGGTATTGAAGCCCATGCGCCCGACAACTTCTAACTCGTGGTTCATGCGCTTGATATAGACGGTTTTCTGTGCATCCTCACCATATCGCCAGCGCAATCCCTTTTCAACTAGATAGCGCAGGTACTCCCCTTCCGAATAACCATTCGGCACAGGGAAGCGTGGCAAGTGGTAGCCATCCGTTTCTAGGTTGACCTCACACATCGAAGCAACCTTAGCAGTGTTGCGCAATGCCTCGTCGCGCATTTCTGTTGGCAACCAGTTGTAATGCACCCGAATAGCATGCTCCATTTCCTCCTGTGAGGTGAGATGATAGCTCGCATCCGACATGCGCATGCGATTATGTTCATGTTTGAGCGTGCCGGTTTGAATACACAACAAGGTATCGTGTGGGTCATGATCTTCTTTGAGAACATAGTGCACATCATTGGTCGCCAAGAATTGCACGGGAGTGTGCCCACTTTGGCGGTATTCAGCTAACCAGCGGTTGACCGAGTTCAATTCATCAATGTCATGGTATTGCAATTCAAGGTAAAAATTCTCGGCACCAAAGACCTCTTGATACCAACCGATTTGTTCACGCGCCAGATTATCTTGCCCGTGCATGATGCTTTGCGGAATTTGTGCGCCCAAGCATCCCGTCGTCGCGATGAGTCCTTCCGCGTGTTGCGCAAGGAATTCGCGGTCAATGCGCGGGTTATAGTAGTAACCACGCAACTGTGCTTCACTGGTGATCTTGAGCAGGTTCTGATAGCCTGTTTGATTCTTAGCGATCAACAGCATGTGAAAGGCTTTTTTGTCTAGCTTGGCATCACGATCTTGCATGGTGCGTGGGGCAAGGTATGCCTCCACCCCGATGATCGGCTTAATTCCATTGTCCTTGCACGCACGAAAGAAATTGACCACTCCAAACATCGTCCCGTGATCGGTGATGGCAAGCGATGGCATCTCTAATTCTTTGGCGCGTTTCACCAAGCGATTAATCTGGCTTAAGCCATCTAACAAAGAAAATTCTGTGTGTACATGCAAATGTACAAATCTATCATCAGCGGTCATTGCGTAAAGTTATCCATCCTCAAGGTGTTGGTTGTATGGATAGAAAGCGTAGGGCGAACCCCTCATCCAAAGATGAGGGCAGGCACACCACTATAGTTTATCACAATTATGAGGACAGGTTACGAGGTTTTACGGATCAAACCGCTTGCCTAATGCCGCAGGAGAATCGCTTCGCAAGAAGGGGCGTAGGCTTTGTTGAGCAGAGCGTGGCAAAATATTTAAGAGGCGTTCAAGTAACCCACTGCTGACAGTAATCAAGGTTGCCAACATCAACACCCATGGCAACGCATTTAACAATGTCACCGGAAAACCGAAGTCACTGCGCTGAATGGAAGAGGAGATCGAGCGCAACCCAGCGAACAAGTATGCGCCGATTAACACACGTAGCGGATGCCAACCGCCGAAGATCACAATTGCTAAGGCAATCCACCCATCCCCGCGCATGTTGGGTGGGGTAGACCAGCCGGGCTTGAGGTTGAGGGAGTAAGCAGCTCCTGCTAACCCTACCAACATTCCCCCGACAACAGTATAGACATAGCGCATACGATTCACCCGCGCCCCACGTGCGAAAGCTGCCTCGGGACGTTCACCAATGGCGCGGTGTGCCAACCCTGGCGACGTGCGGAAGAGCCAATACCATGTGCCAAACACCAAAATATAACTGAAGTAGACGGTGGGATCATGGTCAAAGAAGATGTCACCAACAATTGGGATCGAGCCTAAAAATGGTACAGCGAAGTGCGGGATGACCAAGCCAACTTCACGGGCATAATCTTGACCCCAGAATTGCGCAAGACTAGCACAAAGAAGCGTCAAAACAAAACCCACCGCAACTTGATCTTGCTTTAACTCTATGTCCGCCACGGCGATTACCCATGCCACCAATCCCCCCACCAACATAGCGCATAAAATACCCAGAGCAAGGTTCTGCGTGAGGAAAGTCACCACGAAGGCGGTCATGGCAGCAAGGATGATGCTACCATCCAATGAGAGATTGACCACCCCCGCCCGCTCGGTGATGGTCTCCCCCATGCTTGCAATCACAAGCGGGGTGGCGTTGCGCACGACACCTGCCAGCAAGTTCAAAAGTTCTTCATTCATGTGTTTAGCCTGCTTGCCTCATGCTCTCTATGCGTTTACGTAATCCGCTACTAAGCATCACCAACAACACCAATAACCCCTGTAGCACTTCTGCTAACGAGGAATCCAGTTGCATCCTGATTTTCAAGCGTGTGCTACCGAACATCACAGCAGCAAAGATGAAGGTGATAAGCGGAACCAAGATCACTTGATGATTGACCAACAAGACCACCAGAATCGCCAAGAAGCCAATACCACCACTCACTAATGGGCGCAACGTGTCAAAGGTGAAGAGGACACGATAGGCACCGCCGATTCCAGCGAGAATGCCACAGATGGCGAAGGCAGAAAGCGAAATTCGCTCGGTGGGCACCCCCAACAACAGGGCACTACGGGCATTCTTGCCCGTCGCTTTCAACTCTAACCCCCAGCGCGAACCCCACAAAGCAACGGTCAAGACGATGAAGGACAGCAGCACCAAGATAATCAATGTTATATTGGTGGTGAAGGTTGGGCTAAACTCTGGGAGCAGGGCATGGGGCGGAAAGGGACCGGTATCGAGCGCGTTCCCACCAGCAGGAGACCACAGATTAGACACCAGAAAGTTCGTGAAAACATTTGCCAGCGCGTTTAAGGCAACTCCGCCAAAGATTTCATGTACCCCTAAGCGCGTCTTGAGTAGCCCCACGACCACCGCCCACAGTAGCCCACCAACCATTGCGCTGATGATGGCGAGAGGAATGGTCACGATGCTCGGAGCATTCACGAACAGAGCTACCCCGCTGGCGAAGATTGCGCCAAACATCATTTGCCCTTCTACCCCGATATTCCACAACCCCGCGCGAAACGTCACCACCAACCCAAGTGAAGCGAGGGTGAACGGAATCCAAAAGTTGAAGACCCCCGCAAGGCGGTTCAAGTCGCTAAACGAACCATCCCAAATGACCTGCGCCACTTCGAGTGGGTTGCGCCCGATGCTCACCAACAAGAGGGCACTGATCGACAAGGACAAAATAACGGAGGCGATCACCGCCACAAGTTGAATTAAGCCTAAACGAGTTCTCATCCTATGCCACCTCGTATGATTCAAACTGACCGCCGATCATACGCCCTAATTCTTCGACATTGGTTTGCCGAACGTTCGGCACTTCAACCATTTTGCCGGCGTAAAAAACAATGATGCGGTCACTGTAAGCGACCAGTTCATCTAAATCAGGGGAGCTAAAGACAATTCCTGCGCCGGTGTCACGCCGTGTCAACAGTTGTTGCCAAATCCAACGTGCGCTGTCTACATCTAGTCCGCGCGTTGGATTTTCTAAAACAAGGGCAATCGGTTGCTGGGGCAACAACGCCATCAACACGCGCTGTTGGTTGCCACCCGATAACGCCTCAATGAGGTCATGGCTTTTGCCACGAATTTTATAGTGTTCGATCTTATGGTTCATTTGGGTTTGTGCACTAGACCAGTCTATGAACGGATCCGACATGGCAAAGAGCGCAAAGTGTTCGGTTAAAGACAACCCCGCCACCAACCCTTCTTCCACGCGCCCTGCTGCACAAAAAGTGACACCGGCTTGTAGGTGTGCCTTGTAGGGGTTGTTGGTTAGATCACGCCCATTAACGTGAACATGCCCATCCTGAATTCGCTCTAGCCCCACTAGCCCGCGCAACACCAATGATTGCCCGCTTCCGTCTAAGCCAGCGAAACCGATAACCTCGCCAGCTCGCAACGCCAGATTGATATTGGGCATCTCTAAGCGTTTGTCGGTAAGGGTTACGTCGGTCATGGTGATGACAGATGGTGATTTGGTCAAATCTAATTGGGCGCGGGTTTGTGGCTTCAGCACATCCCCAAACATCATCTGCACTAATTCATGGGTGGTCACAGGCATGGCGCGTTCCCCAATCACACGCCCCTCACGCAACACCGCGACACGATGGCAAAGCTCAACAACATCTTCCAGCTTATGCGAGACGAACAAGACGATCATGCCTTCTTCGTTGGCGAGGTATTTTAAGGTATTAAACAAGATTGCTTTTTGCTCGCCCGAAATACCAGTTGTCGGTTCATCCAAGATGAGCGTTTTCACCCCCAACGCCAACAATCGAACGATCTCAAGTTGTTGGCGCTGAGCAATGCTCAACGAGCTGATCGAGCGAAGGGGGTCAAGGTCAAAACCGAAACGAGCCGTATATTTGTGTAAATCTTGCAGGGCTTGGCGACGATTCAATACGGTTTGGTAGTTTGCGCCGTACATGAAGTTTTCCAACACAGTGAATGCCCCCACGTCCAAGGGGTCTTGCTGAAGCATTCCAACCCCGTGCGCAATCATGTCAAGCGGACCACGATAGGTTATCAAGTTACCATCTACCAAAATGTCACCCGATGAGGCAGATTGAAAGCCGGAAAGAATCTTCATCAAGGTAGACTTCCCTGCGCCGTTCTCCCCCAAAATGCCAACTATTTGACCCTCTTCAAACTTTAGATGAATGTCATTATTGGCATGAACCTTACCAAAGTGTTTATGTATTCCGCGTAACTGAATATTCATCAGAACAACTACTTTTCAGATCTTCATTTAGAACAAGGGGAATTGCCTCGAGTAAGGCAACTCCACCTTGAAACGAACTGTCAACGGAGCGAGCGAGTCGCCTAGTTAGAGCTTGCGCCCGTCATGCCTTCCAACAACTGGGGCATGTACCAAATATTTTGTAGTGAAACCGCTTCGCCTTCTGCTGCCAAGGGTGTGCCATCTTGGAAGTTCAGCGGACCTTGCCACAATGCGATGGTATCGGCGTTGGCTTCATCGCTTGCGAACGCAGTCAACATCGCCTTGAAGTCATCCATATGTGCCACGTTTTCTTCGGTCAAAGCGGCACCATAAACAAAGCCAACGGCGGTCTTGGTGTTGTCATTCATGTCTTCCCAGTATGGATCGTTCCAATCCCAAGAGGGTGCCCAAGTGCCATCTGCAACCGTTTGCATAATTTCAAGGTAATCTGGACCCCAGTTGAAGTAGGGCGTTCCCAAGCACGCATTCGGCGCAAGTTCACATGCACTTTCAAAATCGTAGGGGATACCAAAAACTGCCTCGCCCTGATCGACACGTTGACCCGCGACGACGATGACTTCGGTGGTATCAATACCAGAAATCACCACATCGGCACCACCATCAAAGAAGGTGTTGGTCTCTTCGGTCGGATCAAGGGTGACACCAGGGATATTGAACCAGAAGCCGATCCAAGTAACTGAAAATTCCAAATCATCGGGGTTCAAACCGCGATAATTCTCATAGCAGTAACGCGCACCCAAGTAAGTGGAATTGACCAAGCGACGGGTTTCATCGTTGATGAGGGGCCCAACATATCCGATCTTGCCGGTTTGGGTGGCAAGAGCAGCGGCACATCCGTCCATCAACTTACCCCACTCCATCTTACCCATCACGTTCCCGACATTGGAAGGAGCTTGCCCGCTCAGTACGCCGTCGCCGGAGACGTGAATGAAGGTGACATCAGGGTATGCTTTTGCCACTTCGTGAGTTTCTGCCTTGAAGTCATCGGAAGTGGTGAAGACCACCGAAGCACCTGCATCGACAAATTCCGCAACCACATCTGCCAAAGTTGTCTCTGGTGAATCAGCAGGATTGAGGCTTTCAAAGACAAGCATGGTCGCGCCAAGTTGTTCTTCTACATAGGTGCCCCCCTCAAAATGAGCTTGGCTCCAACCGCGATCAGTTTTAGGACCAACCAATACCATCCCAAAAGTGAGACTATCTTGTGCCATCGTCGGCAAAACGGAAACAATACTTAACAACCCAATAAACACAACTAATACCAAACGTTTCATGATGAATCTCCTCATTGATTGAGCGAACGATACAAGTGTACAGTTTAACCAACAGTTAAAGAATACACAATAAATTGTATTTTTTCACTTGTGTTTTCTTTTGAAATGGTTGGGAATTTCTTAGGCATTATAGCTAACCCGTCGCGACTAAAAAAAGCCACAGTGGCAAAAAGACTGCAGTTGAATGCCGAAGGTAGCTTCTATTTAACTCATGAGACGCAAATGGTGTTATTCTGTTTTGGAGTGGAAACGTAGCATTTAGGATGGATGGGTATGCCAGAATTACCAGAGGTTGAAACAGTAGTGCGGGGAATTCGCCCGTGGTTGGTTGGGCGAACGATTCAAACGGTGTGGTGCAACCGCGAGAAACAGATCAAACACCTGAACCTCGTCGCGTTTCAAGAGCGCATCTTGGATCAACAGTTCGTAAATGTGAACCGCCGAGCCAAGTACATCGTCTGCGACCTCACCCATGATACCCTCATCATTCACCTCAAAATGACGGGGCGATTGTATATTGGCGAAACGGATAACGCGAATGAGGTAGATCGTTGGGTACACCTCAAACTAGGCTTAGATGATGGCAACCAATTACACTTTTCAGATTGCCGACAGTTCGGTGAAATTCATTTGGTGGCGGATAAAGCCAGTATCTTGGGGAAATTGGGGGTGGAGCCACTCAGTGAAGCGTTTGATTTAGCCGTTTTTAATCAGCAGCTTCACCAACGCAAGCGAATCATCAAGCCGTTATTGATGGATCAAACATTCCTTGCTGGGGTGGGCAACATCTATGCTGATGAGTCCTTGTTTCGAGCTAACATCCACCCGCTGCGAGTTTCTGATACCTTACGCGAGTCAGAAGTAACCGCACTCCACCATCACATCCGCGCGGTATTACAAGAAGGGATTGAGCGGGAGGGTTCAAGCGTGAGTTGGTATCGCACAGCAAATGGGAAACGCGGAGAAATGCAAGATCAATTAGCGGTCTATAACCGTACCAACCAACCCTGCATCACGTGTGGACACCCCATTCAAAAAATAATTGTTGGACAGCGGGGCACGCACTTTTGTCCACAATGCCAAATGAATCTAACATCTGGTTGAGTTCATCCCAAGTGCTGGCACGTGAACGATGTGTTTGGTGGAATGACGGACACTAGAAAACAGCAACCGACCCCTCTTTCAATTGCCTGGGGGAACCGTGCGAACAATCACCGTGCAAGTTGTGCCGCACTGTTACGAGAATGTGAACGACAACCCTACCTGGCAACTTCAAACCTTGATTGCCAAAACGGCGAGAGCGTGGTGATCGCTGAATCAGACATAGGGCACGGGAATAGGGTGTAGTCCGACCGAGCCGTCGGCTTCCATGCTAAACCTTGCCACTGCGTTGAGAGGATCATGGGGAAACAAAACAGGGGATTGGGTGCGAATTGCCCATTCTTGCCAAAGTCGCTTGCTCTCAAGGGTTTGCAGGGGTTCAACATCAAAAGCGGTCATCCAACCCAGCTTTTGGAAGTGGACAGCATACGAAGCCATATCGCACGCAAACAACGCCGATTCGCCCTTGCTCTCGAAAAGAATGCTCATGTGAGCGGGGGTGTGTCCGCGCGTCACCACACAATGTATGCCACTCAACAATTCCGTGTCCCCTTCAATCAAGCGCATCTGCCCACTTTGTACGAGGGGATGATAATTGTTGGGGTCATACGTGGCGCGCGTCCGTTCGTTCGGGTGCATAGCATCCTCATATTCGCGCTGCTGGGTGACATATTGCGCATTAGGGAAGGAGGGCACCCATTTGTTGTTGGAGTCTTGACGCATGTTGCCGCCCGCGTGATCCGCGTGTAGGTGCGTGTTAATCACCCAGTCTATCGCAGTTGGTTGAATCCCCAGACGTGCTAACCCAACCAAAATGTCACCCTGTGGGCGTTGCATGTGCAACCGCTCCATCGCCTTTATCGGAAAATGTTCACCATAACCCGTATCAATCAGCACGATTTGGTTGCCGGTTTTCACCAACAAACAGATGTAATGTGAACTTACCAAGTTGAGTTGTTGCGGAGGGATATAGCGACTCCATAGTGTGAGAGGAACTAGACCAAACGGCCCCCCACCATCCAACAGGCAGGTGGCATCATTCAACAAATAGATTTCTAAATCCCCAACACGCAACATGTTTGTGCTCTCTCGTATTGGAACGCACGCCCTGTCTGCCCACATTAGGCGACAAGCGCGTGACGTTCGGTATCATTGAAAAATGCAGACTGTGCTAAAGATGGTGCCGTTTGGTATCGAAAAACTCAACAGCAACAAAAGCATGACCTTCTCGAAATGTCGTGCAGGCAGGCATTTGAGCAACACCTCATCTTAGATTAGGTTGTTGCTTCAGTTTGACGATCAGACTTATAGTGACACTGCTTATACTTCTTGCCACTGCCACACCAGCACGGGTCATTGCGCCCAATATCATGCTTTGCAGACTTACGCACCGGTTGAGGCGTTGCATCTGCTAGATTCTCCCCTGCGCGGCTTGCCACCAATGGACGGCGAGCTGGGGTGCGTTGCTGAACATTTACACGGAAGATCATATGACCGGCTTGAGCACGAATGCCATCTTGCAACACCTGCCACATCTCAAAAGCAGTACGCTTATATTCAACTACGGGATCGCGCTGTGCCAACGATTGTGACCAAATTCCCTCGCGCAAAATGTCGAGGTCGGTGAGGTGGCGTTGCCAATGATTATCGATGGAAATGAGCATCACTTGACGTTCCGCCTGTTGCATGGCATCTCGCCCCAGTTGCTCCTCTTTGATCTGGTATGCCATGAGCAATGCCGCATCCACAGCGTGTTCAATGTCCTCAACAGTCATCTCCGCCATTGAAGCGGGAACTAAGGTGGTGGGAACAGGCATGATGGTCAGCAGTTGACGATATAGCCCGTCATAATCAATGGCATTGGATTCATCTAGGTAATCGTCGAGAACGTCCGCCAACATCTCTCGCAGAATATCGAGATACTTCTCATGACGAGCGGACGGTTCCAGGACGAGCCATTCGTACCGCTGACGATAGATAATTTGACGTTGCTTGTTGACCACATCATCATATTCCAAAACCTTCTTGCGCACGTCAAAGTTATGCCCTTCCATGCGGATTTGCGCTTGTGAAAGCGTGCTGGTAATCACACGCGACTCGATAGGCTCATCTTCTGGAACGTTTGCCCAAGCCATCACGCCCTTCACGCGATCCCCACCAAAGCGACGCATCAAGTCATCTTCCATGCTCAAATAAAAGCGAGACTCGCCCGGATCGCCCTGTCGCCCTGCGCGCCCACGTAGCTGATTGTCAATGCGTCGTGCATCGTGACGCTCTGTCCCCAGAACATACAACCCACCCAATGCCAAAATTTCCCCGCGCTCTTTGCTGGTAATAGCGAGGGCATTGGCAAGTGCGGCTTGCCACTCTTCCTTCGACAAAGTGGTGACATCCACCCCTCTCCGCCGTAGCGTTTCACGCGCTAACCCCTCTGGGTTGCCGCCTAGCAGAATGTCCACCCCACGCCCCGCCATGTTCGTCGCAATGGTGACCGCACCCTTGCGCCCCGCTTGGGCAATGATGATGGCTTCGCGTTCATGTTGTTTTGCATTCAGAACTTCATGTTCAATGCGGGCTTTTTTGAGGAAACTGGAAAGACGTTGCGAGGTATCAATGGACGCTGTTCCCACAAGCACGGGTTGCCCCTTCTGCTGACGACCCTGAATGTCCTTGACAACGGCGCGGAACTTCGCTTCTTCGGTGGCATAGACAAAATCTGGTTGATCCAAACGAACGATGGGTTTATAGGTGGGAACGGTGACAACATCAAGTTGATAGATCTTCTCAAATTCTTCTGCTTCGGTTGCTGCCGTACCCGTCATGCCTGCTAGTTTGCCATACATACGGAAAAAGTTTTGGAAGGTCACGGTTGCCATCGTGACGTTTTCGCGTCGAATCTCCACACCCTCCTTCGCTTCGATCGCTTGATGTAACCCTTCAGAGAAGCGACGACCGATCATCATGCGCCCAGTGAATTCGTCTACAATGACGACCTGCTCATCTTGTAACACATATTCTTTGTCACGGTGGAATAGTGCCCGCGCACGCAAGCAGTTATCCAAGTAAGGGATCATCTCAGAATTGTCTGGGCTGTAGAGCGCGTCTACACCAAGCGTTTTTTCCACTCGTTCCACACCTGCTTCGGTCAAGAATGCGATGCGGTCTTTCAGATCAACAACATAGTCCCCATCTGGATTTTCATTGTCAATGCTTTCTTGAGAACTAGGCTTCAGTCGGTTGACAACTTGGGTGAAGGTGCGGTAATAATCGGAGGGCTTCTCCGCTGGACCGGAAATAATCAGAGGAGTACGCGCCTCATCTATGAGGATGTTATCCACCTCATCCACGATGGCAAAGTTCAAGCCGCGTTGTGCCATCTGCGATGCATCGTAGACCATGTTGTCGCGCAGATAATCAAAGCCTAATTCGTTGTTTGTTCCATAGGTTATGTCTGCGGCATAGGCTTCTTGACGGAGACAGGGGCGCAAGTTCTGATAGCGGTCATCTTCTGACTCATAAGTGGGATCATACACGAACGAAGCCATGTTTGGGTTTGCGCCCATATTTTGAATCACCCCGGCGCTTAAGCCCAAGAAGTGATAGATGTGCCCCATCGTTTGCAAGCCGACCTTGCTGAGGTAGTCATTTGGGGTGACGATGTGAACGCCTTGCCCAGCAAGTGCATTCAAATAAACTGGCAGCGTAGCCACCAACGTTTTACCCTCGCCGGTGCGCATTTCGGCGATTTTGCCTTGATGCAAAATCATCCCACCGATGATCTGAACATCATGATGCCGAAGACCAATCGTTCGGCGCGAAGCCTCGCGAACAAGGGCAAACGCTTCAACAAGCAAGTCCTCTAAAGTTTCGCCCTTTGCAAGTCGTTGTTTGAATTCATCGGTCTTTGCGCGTACTTGTTGATCGGTCAAAGACTGCAAATGCGGTTCTTGTGCATTCACTGCCTCAACAATAGGACGATACTTTTTAAGGGTGCGTTCAATTGGATCACCCAAAACCATCTTACGAAGCGAGTTAAACACCATACCGTTTCAACCAGTCCTCAACTAGAGAGCAAAAATACAGCACCCTGTGCCATTCCATCGGCATATCATAGCCATATTAGATGGACATTAGAAAGCCTTTTTCGTCACACGACTCCATGCACTAGGAGTTTATTCGTCAAATAGTTCGCCCACACTGCGCCCTTCGTGGGCACGGCGGATCACTTCTGCCAGCAACGGACCCACCGATAACACGTCCATGTTCGGCAACCGCTTCTCCTCTGAAACCGGCACGGTGTTGGTGGTGAAGATGTGCTTCACATTGAGTTGTCGCAACCGCTCAACAGCGTTCCCTGCCAACAAGGCATGCGTGAATGCCAGGTATACATCTTGTGCCCCGTGCTCACGCAGAATCTTGACCGCATTAACCAAACTCCCCCCTGTTAACACCTCATCATCCACCACAACCACGTTGCAACCTGCCACATCACCGATGAGTGACATCGCTTCAGAAGAGCCATCATTGCTGGTACGGCGTTTTTCAACCACGACCAAGCGAGACGACAACAGCGAAGCCCACTCACGCCCTTCTTTAGCGAAGCCTAAATCGGTTGAAGCAATAACTAGGTTAGGAATATTCATCGCGCGAATGCGGTCCGTCAATAAATAGACAGCACGTAGCACATCACCGGGGATGTTAAAGAACCCTTGAATTTGACCTGAGTGTAAGTCAATCGTCATGTAACGGTCTGCCCCAGCAACCTCGATCATATTCGCCAGCATGCGGGCAGTGATTGGCACCCGCGGTTGATCTTTCTTGTCAGAGCGACCATACGCCATGTATGGGAAAATAACATTGATGCGCAGGGCAGAATCGCGCTTGAGTGCATCAATCATGATGAGCATCTCGAAGATGTTATCATGTACAGGGTCGGACATGGTTTGAATCAGATAGACATCTTGCCCCCGCACGCTTTCATTCAAACGGATGAAGATGTTGCCATTGGCAAAAACGCTGCGCACATACTTCCCTGGACGGACGTTCTTGTAACCTGCTTGGTTCAGGTGTTGTGCAATCTCTGACACCAGATCATGACACATACTGCCTGCGAAAAGTTTGATGGTGTCCCTGTGCATGAAGTTTGAATCTTGGGGTTGAAAGTAGTTTCGTGTTCCGGCTATTTTGTTGTCCATCTTGGGTAGCACTCCCTGAATACACTCATTGACAACCATCACAAATAAAGCTCGTGGTTCTGGATACGGGGTTGTTGAGCCGTCCACCATAGTCTATCAAAATACCTTAAGCGATGGGTATCTTCCATAGTGTTTGTGAAGAATTTCCTAAATTAGATTCCTAATGACTTGCCCATCCTCGTGAAAGACGGGGAGTTAAAACGCGCGTGACTTAAATCGTGACAACTGTTGTCGCAGTTGCCAACTGACACCACCCAGAAAGAGCAACAATTACCGCCACAAACGACCCCCATCCGCCTTGATCGCTCGCCGCGTCCGTCATCCACGGACAACAGCATGTCAGATACGCACATTGGGAAAGACCAAGGCGACCTCGACAGGTTGCTCAAGCCGAAATTCAAAAGCAGGAATGATTTGTCTAAGGAACATTCTGGAACGGGACTGGCTTGGCAACCGCCCATTATTGGATTCTTTCACACTCGAGGCTATATAGATGGATAGTTAGGAAGGGGAACAGACAGCAGAGTCTGCTATTTCGCAGTTGAAGATCAACCGCTGAACTGAATTCTATCGGGCTATAAATCACCAATATGGGGTCTACAGCCCGATACAACCCGACTTAGATTAGGTTAAGTGGGGGGTCAATTGGCTAAGGATTTTCGCCTTGGGTTGCATACCTGTAATGCGAGCGACGGGTTCCCCGTTCTTGAACAAGATCAG
>CAIRDJ010000404.1 GCA_903877335.1 uncultured Chloroflexota bacterium
ACAATATCCCCATCTTGAATGCTCAACGCTTCGGCATCGGCTTCGCTCAATTGGATGTACGCATCTGCTACGCGCGGAGCCATCAACTTTTCGATGCTGGGGCGGAACATACGTTCACGGTTGTATAGCTCACGGGTAGGTACGATGACCAGTTTACCACCGCTGGGTTTGATAACTTGGGGTAGGTTCACTGTTCCTGCGGAAACAAAACCACCATTTTCCGCGGAGGAGGGGATTTGTACGCCCAAGCCACCCTTGTTGTCATAAGCAGTCCCACCGTAATAAACGTCATCACGCCCGATGATGGGCAATTGCGCTTCGGTCTTTGCCAACTCGTTAAAGCGACACCCTTCAAACGCGCTGATTGACTTGGTGATGTCCAGCATCACTGCCGACGCGCTCACCTTTTCGCGCCCCATCCCTAAAGCCGCACTCAACCGCTGTGCCACTTGCCACGCTGGCAACGCATGACCCATCGGACCCTGTGCGGTATAGAAGCGTTGAACGCGCCGTTCAATGCTGGTGTAAGACCCATCGCGTTCAGCAAAACTTTGGATGGGCAAAACCACCTTTGCCTTGCTAATCGCCTCACCCTTGAACAAGGTCAGTTGGATGATCGTCTCAACTTTGCTCAACCATTCAGACGCGGTAGGATCATCATACTCAATGTCTGCTTGTGCCACGATCAATACTTTGGGGGGATTTTGCATCAGGTCTTGGGTGGCTTCTGGGGTATAACCCATGTAATGCAAGCCCATACCGTTTGCCCCGCTGAAGACCCCTACCAACCCATTGTTGGCACGCCCAACATGGTTGGTTTGAATCAAGAAGTTGGTGGCGGATTGCATCAACGCCTTGCTACCTTCCAACGTCAAGCCTTCTGCCCCAGCGACAATCACCAAGTTTTGTGCTTGGGAAAGTGCATCGAAGGCTTCGGGATAGCGTGCGCGGAAGTCTGACATAGCATGGGCAGCTTCACCCACTTCAAAGCGCAAGCGGTGACTGCGGGAGACGAAATCATCCATGCGCGTGGAACGTGCATTGGCGACAAATACCTGTACGCCCCGTTCCTTCGCCTGTTTAATGCGTAAGCGGTAAATCGGTGCTTCTTCTTCGAGGTCGGTGGCAATGACCAAGATGGCATCTCCGCGCCCCATTTGCCCGATGTTGCTTCCCTTAGCAAGACCCACATGGGCAACATGTTCTGCGCCACCCTGATTGAGCGTCCACGCGCCCAAACGGTCAGAGCCAAGTCCCTTCACCAATTCGCGCAAGGACCACAAGTCTTCATTGCTCATGCTACTGCCGGCGAGCACGCCTATCTTGCCATTGGCGGACTTTAACAACGCGCTGGCGACCTCATTTGCCTTGTGCCAGTCGGTCTCTTTGCCGTCCACCAGCGGGGCAAGCAAGCGACTTTCGGCGTGGCGGGTGAAGTGATGCCCAAAGCGCGTCTTGTCGCTGATCCAAATTTCGTTGACGGCTTCGTTTTGGCGTGGCATCACACGCTTGATGATTGCTTTGCCACCGAACTCACGATCAAGGCGTGTGCTTAGGGTGATGTTGCTCCCTACTGGATCATACGGGGAAAGACTAGCAATGTTGGTGAGTTCCCACGGGCGAGCACCAAAGCGGAAGTCCGCAGAAGT
>CAIRDJ010000405.1 GCA_903877335.1 uncultured Chloroflexota bacterium
GATCTACAAGACCTCCTCCGCATCCCGTCCGTTTCTGCCATGAGACAAGAACACACCGCTGATGTGAAACGCGCGGCGGAATGGATCGTCCGTTACTTGCAACAAATTGAGATGCACACGGTTGAGTTGATCGAGATTGAAAATCATCACCCGCTGATCTATGCGGATTGGATGGGCGCGGGTGAAGATGCCCCCACCATCTTGATCTATGGTCATTATGATGTTCAACCCGCCACGATGGAAGATGGTTGGGACACCCCGCCCTTTGAACCCGTCCTGAAAGATGGCAAGCTCTATGCGCGTGGCACGTCTGATGACAAGGGGCAATTGATGGCACAGGTGTACGCGGTTGAAAGTTTAATCCAAACGGGAAGTTGTCCTGTCAACATCAAGATGCTCTTTGAGGGGGAAGAAGAAGTCTCATCAGCGGCATTACATGAGTATGTTCCCCACCATCGGGAGAAACTCGCCGCGGATGTGTGCGTGATTTCCGACACGGCAATCTATACCGAAGACCAACCGAGCATTGTTTATGCGTTGCGCGGCATCATCTACTTCCAGATCGACCTGCACGGACCCGCCGCCGATTTGCACAGTGGTGGATTTGGGGGCGCGGTGCATAACCCCCTGCAGGTGCTGTGTGACGTGTTGGCATCCCTCCACAATGCAGACGGTTCAGTCAATATCCCCGGCTTCTATGATGATGTCCTCCCCTTGAGCGAGGCAGAACGCACCAAGTTACAAGCCACCAACGTGAGTGAAGAAATCTTCCGCGCCATGACGGGTGTCCCACAATCTTGGGGCGAACCCGCCTACACCCTTTCAGAGCGCGTGGGCGCACGTCCCACCCTAGAGATTCACGGGATTCTGGGCGGATTCGTGGGGGAAGGACCCAAAACGGTTTTGCCTGCCCATGCGATGGCGAAGGTCAGTTGCCGTTTGGTGGCTAACCAAAACCCCAACCACATCTTAAAACTGGTGCAAGAGCATGTCCGTAGCATCACCCCGCCCACCGTCACCCTCAGCTTGCAACCGCTCGGTTCAGTGGGCTTCCCGTCCGTGATGGGACTGGATCATCCTTCCATGCAAGCTGCTCATCAGGCGTATACCAAAGGATGGGGCAAAGAACCCTACTACGTGCGCAGTGGCGGAAGCATTCCGATTGTCGAGGACTTCCAACAGAATCTGAATGTGCCGGTGATTATGCTTGGCTTTGGCTTGAGTACGGACGGCATCCATGGACCCAATGAACATTGGCGCGTGAGCATGTTCTACAAGGGCATTGATACCGCCATTCACTTCTTACAGGAAATGGCAACTATTGCTCAGTAATATTCTTTGAGACGGTGGTAAACTTGGGAAGGCACAGGAGATAATCTTGTGCCTAAACCCCCACCCATCTATCAAAGGGGGTTCAGGCGTGCATCGCAAACTCGCAATCGCACTCGATCTGTTCCTCATGTTCGCTGAAGGAGTCATCCATGCGTCGCATTGTAAGCATGTTTCCACAGGGGTTGCTGTTGTTGGTGGGACTCATCAACTTGGTTCGTGGTTTAGCGCATCTGCTCACAGAGGATAGCGCGGCAACTGAAGCCGGTATCAGCTTGCAAAACGCTGGGAGCGTGGATATTATTTACCTATTCGCCATCATCGGCGGTGTCCAAACTATCCTTGCGCTCTTCTATATCTACACCGCACTTCTTGACCGCTCTCATATATCGGTGGCACTCGGCATCGAAGTGGCGAAAACAAGCCTCAACTTATTCGTTGGTTTTGCATTCAAACCCTCCCAAGCCGTCATTGTGGTGGGAAGTCGCCAGGATGCCACACAGCTTATCCTGTGCCTGATCGCCTGTGTCATTTGGTGGGGGGTACAACGTCGCCGTCCAGATGCACCCCCAACAACTTCATAAATTCGCGCTAATTACGAACCCGAATGTGATTCAACTGGGACAGCGTGCGCACTTGCTCATCGGCGCGGTAGCTACTGCGAACAAGCGGTCCACTTTCCACCCACTTGAATCCCATTTCTAAGCCCCGATCCCGAATGAGATCAAACTCTTCTGGGGTGTAGTAACGGCGGATGGGCAGGTATTGCTTGCCGGGGGCAAGATATTGTCCAACGGTCAGGATGTCCACCCCACACTGGGCGAGATCGTGCATGACCTCTAACACTTCCTCGATGGTTTCGCCTAAGCCCACCATGATGCCACTTTTGGTGAGGACGAGCGGATCTAAGCGTTTGGCGTTGGTCAAAGTGGTCAACGCCCACTCATATTGGTCTTGCGGTTGCACTTCTTTGAACAAGCGTGGGACGGTTTCGACATTGTGATTGAGGATTTCGGGTTGGGCATCCATCACAATTTTGAGGGCGGACTCGCTCCCCTTGAAATCAGGAATCAGCACTTCAATGCTACAACCGGGTTGCAGTTGACGAATCCGCTTGATGACCATCGCAAAGATGGGCGCGCCCCCGTCGGCGCGTTCGTCGCGGTTGACGGAGGTAATCACCACATGGCGCAACCCCATCGCACGCACAGATTCTGCTACACGGTTGGGTTCTGCCCAATCTAGCGGCGAGGGGCGACCCGTCTTGATGTCACAAAAACCGCATGAGCGCGTACACGTATCCCCCATCATCAAAAAGGTGGCCGTGCCACGCCCCCAACATTCGCCCAAGTTGGGGCAATTCGCCTCTTCACATACGGTGTGGAGCGTTTGACTGCGCATCAAGTCGCGCACACGCTCATAATTCTCCCCGCTGGCGGCGCGCACCTTGATCCACGGGGGACGCCGACGAGGATGGGCGGGGTCAGGTTGCCAGTTGTCGGCGTTCTCACTCACGATGGGAATGAGGTCAGGCTCTATCATGCTAGACATGGGTACTTCTCCAGTAAAAGCGATCTTCCACCATTGTAACAAAAACCATGTAGCATGGGGCACTGGACTTATGGCGCAAGTCCCCAGCTAATCACGTTAGGGGCGCCGTAAGTGGGGTAAATGCCGTCGCTCATCTCGGTGATTTGCCCGCTTGCCACATTGAGAACAAGCAACAAGTAACCCTTGTTGTCATTGGGGACGTTCCCCCCAAAAGCCAGATGCGTCCCATCTGGAGACCAAACCAAGCGCGGAGTGGTGGGGGTGTGTTCGTCGGTGGCGTAACCACAATACGCGCGAGTTTGCCCGGTGTTGACATCGACGAGATGAATGCGAGCTTGCCCTAAGTTGCTTTCAACACCCGACCCTAACACTTCTATCACCCAAAAAGCGATCTGCGTGCCATCAGGCGACCAGCTCAAATCCCCCACGGTGTAGCCGTTGATGCGCGTTGCCCCATATACTGCACCCAACTGGGTCAACTGGCGTGGTGCTGTGGCTTGGTCAGGTTGGGTGAGGAATAGTTCACTGGCATAGGGATAGGCAGTTATGGCATCGAGCGGCAACTTTTGAACATATGCCAACGTCAAGCCATTCGGCGACCACCCCAGATTATTGTAATACTTCTCATCCGTGCCGATCGCCATCGGGGTATAGCCGGCGATGCCACTTAACCCCCGCACGCGCAAATCCTCAAGTTGGCGCGTGAAGCCCCCCGCTCCGTCGGGCTTGGTCACTACCGCGTAGTAACCGCGCGGTTGTAAGCTGATAACCCCTTGTGCGTCCAGATAATCGGGGGACATTGTGAGGTCAGCTTCGGGCAACAGATACAATCGCTGGTCAACCGTCCACACAGCGAACGTGGACGCATCCCACCATTGCACCTCATTTGCCCCGTTCACCAACGGCGTTCGCAACGTGCCATCAAAGCGCATCTTGGTGTAAGTATTGCCGTTGACGGTATCCAACCATGTGATCCACATGCGATCGAGCGAAGGGTGACAGTGCGCACCGCACGGGTTGGTGTCCGGCAGGGGGTAACGATTGCCCTGTTGGATATGGTAGACCCACAAGGACAATCCATCAAACGTGGTGAGGATGAGTCCGCTCGGCTGAAAATCGGCAGGACGCGGTTGTATGCCGTTGGACGGGCACACCTGCACCACCTCTTGTGCGCGTGCCAATTGCCCCGTCCCCATCCCGCACAGCAATAGCCCCCACAGCAACAACCAACGCCTCATGATGGGGTATCCAATTGACCATACAACAGACGTACCCGCCCCGATCCATCCGGCACATGATCGACCACGATCACCCCCTGAGGGGTGCTGTAGCAAGCACGCGGTTGATGCACCACACCCACCCAATCTTCATCGTGGGGAAGCATCGAGCGATCCCACGCCTCAGAAGGTTGCAGACGCTCAAAAGTATGAAGTTGCACCGTCTGATAGAGACTGGCTTGCTGGGGGTCAGCATAGGCAACGGACAAGCGACGAACGCCCCACGCCACCCCGCCAAACTCACAAGCGGAGAGGATGCTATTCTCGGTCAAGCCGATGATCCCCCAAGGCGAGCCAACGCGGGGCAAGCGTTGGGCTAACCAGTGCTTTTGGGGCATGCTGAGGGGAAGGCTCGCTTCATCCACGCGCTCATCCAAACGGTTGCCCC
>CAIRDJ010000406.1 GCA_903877335.1 uncultured Chloroflexota bacterium
ACCCCTGTTGAGTTAGGGTTACGCATGGCAGGAATAGGAGTGCGCCACGCGCTCTTCACGGATGTTAGCCGTGATGGGGCACTGTCTGGCTCCAACATACAAGCAACCATTGAACTTGCCCAACAAACTACTTTACAAGTGATCGCTTCTGGTGGAGTAGCCACATTAGACGAATTGACCCTACTTAGCAAGAGCGGGGTTGTGGCAGGGGCGGTCATTGGGATGGCGCTGTATACCGAGCAATTCACGCTACAAGAAGCAATACAACTAGCCAAACAAGGATATGAAAAGTGAGTGTAGCAAAACGAATTATCCCGTGTTTAGATGTGATGAACGGGCGTGTGGTCAAAGGGGTGAACTTCGTTGACTTGGTGGATGCTGGCGATCCTGTAGAGCAGGCAACCCTCTATGACCGCGAAGGCGCGGATGAACTGATTTTCTTAGACATCACCGCCAGTCATGAAAACCGCAACACCACGTTAGATATGGTGCGTGCCGTAGCTGAAAGCGTGTTCATCCCCTTTTGCGTAGGAGGCGGAATCCGCACGCTAGAGGATATACGGGCAACGCTTTTGGCAGGGGCGGACAAAGTGAGCATCAATAGTTCCGCCGTCAAAACCCCCCAACTGATTGATGAAGGGGCATGGGCGTTCGGCAGTCAGTGCATTGTGGTGGCGATCGACCCCAAGCGCATCGACAATGAATGGGTGGTACACATTAACGGCGGACGGATAGCAACGGATAAACGCGCCATCGAATGGGCAAAAGAAGTTGAACAACGGGGCGCAGGAGAAATCCTGTTGACCAGCATGGATCGAGATGGCACGAAATCTGGCTATGACTTAGAGCTAACTTGCGCCATCAGCGAAGCAGTCAATATACCGGTCATTGCTTCTGGAGGCGCGGGCAAGATGCAAGATTTCTTGGATGCGTTTCAAGTTGGGAAGGCAGATGCCGCGTTAGCAGCTTCTTTATTCCACTTCAATGAGTTGCGCATTGGAACGCTCAAAGATTACCTAACGGCTCAAGGGATTCATGTGCGCCCCTCCAATCCTGTAGGTCGCGTGCCATGAAGGATTTGACCTTGCTAGAGCGCATCCGTTGGAATACAGATGGACTGATCCCCTGTATCATTCAAGAGGTCACATCTCAACAAGTGTTGATGATGGCATGGATGAATCAAGAGTCTTTACAAAAAACACTAGAGTTGGGGCAGACGGTATTTTGGAGCCGTAGTCGCCAAACATTGTGGCACAAGGGTGAAACGAGTGGACATATTCAAGTGGTCAAATCGGTTCACATTGATTGTGATGGGGATGTCCTGCTGTTCCAAGTGGAAGCACACGGCGCAGCTTGTCACACCAACCATACCTCATGTTTTTTTCGTACCCTGACTGAATTCATGGAAGCTGATGAACCGTATGTCTAGCATGACTCTCACCGAACTCGAGCAAATTATCCGCAACCGCAAAGACCACCCCAACGCGAAAAGCTATACCGCCCAATTATTTGCCAGTGGCATCAACAAGATTGCTCAAAAGGTAGGGGAAGAAGCCACCGAAGTGGTGGTTGCTTCGTTGGCACAAACCCGCACGGACCAAATCAATGAGTTGGCAGATTTGTTCTATCATACTTTAGTCTTGATGGCGCAGCTTGATTTGACCTTAGATGACGTGGGGGAGGAATTGAGCAGAAGACACAACGAAACATCACATTCCCCTATTGACACTTCATCTTGAACGGGGTATATTTTCCCAGTCTTTTGAAAAAGGGGGCGTGGTGTAGCGGTTAACATATCGCCCTGTCACGGCGGAGACCGCGGGTTCGAATCCCGTCGCTCCCGAGCATAAAAACGCTATCCACAACGGATAGCGTTTTTGTTTTCCTAAACCAGCACCATAATGATTCAATCGGATGGCAAACTCAAAGAGTTGCCAGCGAGGCTTGGGCTACTTTACCGCTCATCACCAATTGGCGCACCGCTTCCAGATAGCGATATAACACCGTGTCGCGTTCAATGAAAGGAACATATTGGCGGATTAACTCGTACACGGGTTGTGTGCCACGCCCCAACCTAGCACCTTGAGTTTGTTTTTGGCGGAAGTCAATTCCTTGTGCCGCGCCCATCAACTCTATTGCCAAGATTCGCTCAACATTGAGGTTGATGTTGCGTGCTTTCAAACACGCTGTTAGCCCCATGCTGACGTGATCCTCTACATTGGCAGAGGTTGGGATGGTATCCACACTGGCGGGGTGGGCAAGGATTTTGCTTTCAGTGGCAAGCGCGGCAGCGGTATATTGTAAGATCATGAACCCACTATTTAGCCCCCCGTTTTCCGTCAAGAATGCGGGTAGAACATGGGTGTTGCTTGCCTCGTCGATCAGGCGCATGATGCGCCTTTCGCTGATATTGCCTAATTCACTGATCGCAATTGCCAGATAGTCCATCGCGATTGCCAAAATCTCCCCGTGAAAATTCCCACCAGAAATCACTTCAATCGACTCGGTTTGAGGATCAACAAACAACAGCGGATTATCGGTGACCGCGTTTAATTCAATTTCAAAGACCCAACGGGCATAGGCAATGGCATCGCGTACTGCCCCATGCACTTGAGGGATACAACGCAAGGTATAGGCATCTTGTACATTTTCAGAGGTGTGCGGGCGGGTTAGCCCACTCCCCTGTAAGAGCGAGCGCAAGTGAGCGGCACACTCTATCTGACGTG
>CAIRDJ010000407.1 GCA_903877335.1 uncultured Chloroflexota bacterium
GCCTTCCGCTCGTTAGTGCGTCAACTGGGTGGGTGTGGGTTGGTGTGTACCGAGCTATTGAGTAGCCACGCCCTCCAACACAAAGGTAGCCGAGAGCGCACCCTCTCCCTGTTTGATTGGACGGCGGATGAAACCCCGTGCGCGGTGCAACTCTTCGGCAATGACCCCGGCGAAATGGCGGAGGCAGCGCGGGTGGTCGCCGATCATGGCGCGTCCATCGTAGACATCAACATGGGGTGTTGGGTGCCCAAGATTGCCAAAAAGGGCGGCGGGGCGGCGTTGCTCCGTGACGTTTGCACGGCTCAAAAAGTGGTGGAGGCGGTGGTCAAGGCGGTTGATGTGCCCGTCACGGTCAAGGTTCGCACTGGCTTTGAGGAGGGGCAACCCAGCGCGGTCGTGTTTGCACGGGCAGCTCACGAGGCAGGCGCACAGGCAATTGCGGTACATGCGCGGTATGCCTCGCAAGGGTTTAGCGGTCATGCCGACTGGGGTATCATCCAAGCGGTGAAGGACAGCGTGCCCGCCTTGCCCATCATTGGGAATGGGGATGTGTTCACCGCCAACGATGCCCGACGCATGTTCACCGCCACCGCATGCGATGGGGTGATGCTGGGGCGAGCTGTCTTGGGCGCGCCGTGGATCTTCCAGCAGATTCATGATGAATTGCGCGGTCTCCCCCCCACGCCGTACCCGCGTGCGCGTCGTGCCCAAATCGCGCTGGAGCATGCCCACCGCACCCTCCACGCCAGCACCCTCAGTGAAGAACGCACCGTGTTGGAATTGCGCGGGCAACTTTCGCTATATGGCTTAGATTGCCCCGAAAGCAACCTCATTCGCAACCAACTGGTACGTTGTACGCGCCTGCATGAGATCGAGGCGTTGTTATTGCCCATCATTGAGGAATGCCAATGACCACCTTACCCCAGCGCGTACTAGGGTGGCTCATCCCCGAAGTCTCCCCGCCCAGCTACCCCAAGCGGATCGTGTTTGTCCAACCGTGTTGCATCGGTGATGTGGTCATGTCGACTGCTGCACTGCGGGCGTTGCGCCAGCACTATCCCCACGCTCATATCACGTGGGCAGTTGGGGAGTGGTCACGCGCCGTTGTTGAGCATCATCCCCACGTGGATGAGTTGCTCCATACCGGCATGGATGCCCTCCCCGTCCACAATCAACAGGGCTTTCGGCGGTTTGTCAAGCAGATTAGCGACGGTCATTTTGAGCTGGCGGTTTCATTGGTGCGCTCGTTTAAGATGTCAACCGCCTTGCTTTTGGCAGGGGTGAAGTGCCGTGTGGGGTTGGACAGCAACGGGCGCGGTTACGCCTATAACATGCGTATTCCGCTAAACCCCGATGATCGACGGCACGAGGTGGAGATCTATCTCGATGTGGTAAGGGCGTTGGGGGCGGACGTTGCCAACAGCATCCCGTATGTCCCCGTTGACCCCGTTGCCACCGCACACGCGCTAACGCGCCTGTCTTCGTTGGGCCTCAACGGGCGGTTTGTGGTCTTGAATCCGAATGGGGGCACCAACCCCGGCGCCACCATGACCAGTAAACGCTATCCCCCTGCGAACTTCGCCCGCCTGTTGCGCATGCTCAAGCAGGATATGCCCTTTGAGCATATCATCGTCGTGGGCGGGAAGGGTGACAAAGAGGTCGTGGCAGAAACCATGTTCTGGTTAGAGCGTTTACAATTGCCTGCGACCGCTTTTGTGGGTGAACTATCATTCGC
>CAIRDJ010000408.1 GCA_903877335.1 uncultured Chloroflexota bacterium
CAGTCACCAGCATTAGAGCGCGTGCCGAATGAGTTTGAACTGGACCCAACGTTTCACGTCACCCCAATTGATTACGGTGATGTTGCCCTCAATTATGATGTGGCGTGGTTTGAGGCAAACGACATACCCGTACCCACTACGCTAGATCAGTTGCTAGACCCACAGTATAAAAGCCTGTTGGTGGTGCAAGACCCGATCCTCTCCTCGCCAGGGGTGGCGTTCATGCTCACCACGATTGCCAACTATGGCACACATGGAAATTATACTTGGTTGGATTACTGGGCGAGTTTGGTTGAGAACGATGTCCTCGTCGTGGCAGATTGGACAACCGCTTATTATACCGAATATTCGTTGTATGGTGGGGAGCGTCCCATCGTGGTGAGCTATGCCACCAGTCCCATTGCCGAAGTGGTTTTTGCCCCCGACCCGTTAGAAATCGCTCCCAGCGGGGTCATTGCCAGTGCAAGTAGCACCTTCCGCCAAATTGAATTTGCAGGCATCTTGGTAAACTCCACACAGGTCTCGGCAGCACAGGCATTCATCGACTTCTTGTTGAGTGAATCCTTTCAGGCGGATATGCCCTTGAACATGTTCGTTTTCCCCACGCGGGAAGAAACACCCCTTCCCGAAGCCTTCACCCAATTTGGCGTGCCCGTCGAAGAATCCGCGAGTGTGCCCTATGTTGATATTGAAGCATCTCGTGAAACGTGGCTAGAAGAATGGGCGGAAGTAGTCCTTCGTCCATGAGGTTTCCTCACCTATTCGGGCGCCGGTACGCATGGCTTGTGCCCGTATTGTTCCTGTTGGTATGCTTCATTTATCCCCTCTTCACGATTTTATGGGTGAGTTTCAACTGGGCGGGCGGGGGGATGCTCGCTTTGCTAACGGATGCGACCACTTGGTACGTGGTGGGGTTCACCCTGCGCTTGGCAAGCCTTTCGGTGGTGGCAACCCTTTTGCCTGCGCTGGTGGCTAGTTTTGTTTTCGCTCGCTACCAATTCTGGGGGCGCGAGTTTTTCCTCTCGTTGAGTTTGCTTCCCTTCGTGATGCCGATTAGCGTCACCGCCACGGCCTTCACCGCTTTGCTGGGGGAGCGTGGAATCATCACCGTCTGGCTTCAACACGCACTAGGGATAGAGCTAGACCTGGCGCAATCTTTCACGTTGTTGATATTGGTTCATATCTTCTACAACTATCCGTTGGCATCTCGCCTGTTAACCGACTATTGGCGTGAAAATGGCTTTGCACTTGAGCCTGTTGCGCGTGTGTATGGGGCTTCGGCATGGGTGTTGTGGTGGCGAATTCGCCTGCCGATCTTGTTCCCGATGCTGGCATCCGTCAGCCTATTGGTTTTTGCGTTTTCCTTCACCAGTTTTGGGACGGTCTTGCTTTTGGGCGGCAATCGGCATATCACCCTTGAGGTCGAGATTTATCGCCAAGCGGTTGGCTTCCTAAACTTTCAAGATGCGGCGTGGCTATCTTGTTTGCAACTCATCTTGATGGGAACGGTATTTGCCGGCTATGGCACGCTACAACGCGCATGGCTAAGTGGGACGCGCCACCGCCCGCAACCGCTACGCCCCAGCGTCACGCTGACGGATAACCTCTGGCTCGGGGGGGTGTTCATCCTATGGGCGGCGTTGTTGCTCCCGTTGGTGGCGTTGATCTGGTCATCGTTGTATCTTGGTGGGGAATGGTCATGGGCGGGGTATCGTGGGTTGTTTGCGCTGGAGCGTCGCTCGGTGCTGACGGAACCGCCCATCAGGGCGATGTTACATTCGTTGCGTTTTGCCTTGCTTACCACCATTGGGGCGTTGTCGCTGGGTGGGGTGATGGCGTATGAATTGCGACGGATGCGCTCGCGCTGGGCAGGGTGGTTAGACTGGCTCTTCATGATGCCGCTTGCCACCAGCACCGTGACGCTTGGATTCGGGTTCATTCTCGCGTTGGATGAACCTCCCCTCAATTTGCGCACATCGTTCTGGATGATTCCCATCGCGCACACATTGGTTGCCTTGCCCATCGTCATGCGCACCTTGCTCACCGCATGGCGTGCGATCCCCAACGCACTCTATGAAGCATCTCGTTTAGCTGGTGCATCACCCCTGAATACATTTCTAAAGCTGGAGTTTCCGCTCTTGCGTGGGGCAATCGTCACCGCAGGAATGCTCGCTTTTGCCATCAGCTTGGGCGAGTTTGGCGCAACCCTCTTCATCGCCCGCTCCGATTTTCAAACTGTCCCGTTAATCATCTATCGCCTCTTAGGGCAACCCGGTGGCAACAACTACGCTCAAGCCATGTCATTGAGTGTGTTGCTGTTATTGCTAACCGCGTTCGGTTGGTTGGGCATCCGTTTTCTAGCCAATCAGGATCAACGCTAACCATGCCATATTGCTGTTACTGCGGGCGGGTGCAACACCGTTGTACATGCCACCAAACCGACAGTCCACTACAACGTTTCCTCGCGCTTGCTGTCCCCAGCACCCCCTTTCATCCCTGTTACCAACCCCTGCCTTTTAAGCGTGGTGTCCCCCCTTTGCTCAAACAACGTCAGCGTGCCCAACTCAGGCAACATTACCCCATCTACTATGCACAACTTGTTGAACAATTGGGAGCGAACTGTGGGCACTGTGGGGTGGGCGGGCAACTGGTGCTTGACCATATCATCCCGATCGCCAAAGGGGGCATCAGCGAACTGACCAACCTACAGTTGCTGTGTCCCCGTTGTAACTTGGCTAAAGGGAAACTAGCCTATCGGTGTGTCGCCCGTTCATCGGATGGCTAAACTGGAGATGCCAGCATGCTTGTTGGCATAGTTCAACCAACCCTTCGCATTCAAGTCACCCCATTGATTGTGCGCAACTGTTTTGTCGTCGGCAACCTCTTTGAGTCGTTCCGCCAGAGCAAGGGTTTGGTCGCGGGTTTGCTCAAACAGGGGTTTAAGCGTCTCGTAGGGAACATCAGGTGCAGGGCGAAGGGAATCATACTCTTCGTTGTAATCCGTGCCATCAATTAGACCTTGCGCCTTATGTTGACACCATACTTCAATCCCGATGATATGGGTTGCCCAACCGTGGTTCGCCCTCGTGGGATGCCCCTGTGAAATGCGTTCTGCTACAACGCCCTGGTTTCGTTTCAACTCGCCGATGAGTTGGTCAAGCGAAGTCCGACTGACCGGCAGTTGGAAAACCAACCAACCGATGCCACGTTCAATGATGCTCATCATGCTCCCTCTGGTTCTTTTCCCCCCCCAGGCATGTTGACGAGCGTGGGGGAATGGACGATGTAGAACACTAAATGTCTAAGTTGCGAACGTTCTTGGCGTGGGTTTGAATGAAGCGACGACGTGGCGGAACATCTGAACCCATCAGCATATCGAACACCCGATCAGCTTCGGCACCATCCTCTATTTTCACCTGCAAGAGGGTACGCACCCCAGGGTCCATCGTGGTTTCCCACAATTGCGAGGCGTTCATCTCGCCTAACCCTTTATAGCGTTGTACCTTGACCCGTTCGGGCGTTTTGAAATTCTTCATGGCGCGGTTCATCAAGTCTTGTTCGTTTAAGCCAGCTTCGTTGTAGACGTACTCCACTTGCTTCCCACTGGAAAGTTGAAAGATGGGCGGTTGCGCAATGTATAGATGCCCCTCTGTGATGAGTGGCAACATGTGGCGGAAGAAGAAGGTGAGTAGCAACGTGCGGATATGACTTCCGTCAACGTCCGCGTCGGTCATCACAATGACGCGCCCATAGCGTAGACGCTTGATGTCGAAGTCATCCCCAATGCCTGTCCCCAACGCCGTCACCAAAGACTTCACTTCGTTGTTGTCTAAAATTTTGTGCAGGCGTGCCCGCTCGGTGTTGAGGATTTTCCCGCGGAGGGGCAAGATGGCTTGGAAGTGACGGTCACGCCCCTGTTTCGCTGTTCCCCCTGCAGAATCCCCTTCCACAATGTACAACTCCGCGTTTTGGTCATGGCTAGAACAATCCGCCAACTTGCCGGGCAAAGTGGTACTCTCCAGCAAGCTGGGTCCGCTGCGCACCAAATCACGCGCTTTGCGTGCTGCTTCACGCGCACGCTTGCTGGTCATACACTTGTCGATGATCTTGCGTGCTTCGCGCGGGTTCACCTCTAAAAACTCGTTGAAGGCTTCCGTGACCACTTGCGAGACCACCCCCTGCAACTCGCTATTCATCAACTTTACCTTCGTCTGGCTTTCAAATTGCGGGTCCGGATGCTTCACACTCACAATCGCGGTGATCCCTTCTAAGGTGTCGCTCCCGCTTAGGTTGCTCTCCTTCTCTTTGATGAACCCCGCCTTCCGCGCATAGCGATTCAAAACGCTGGTGACAGCGCTGCGCAAGCCTGTGAGGTGAGTCCCTCCGTCAGGGGTGTTGATCGTGTTGGCGAACGCCAATTCCGTCACGCTTGAGGAGTCCGTATACTGAAACGCAACCTCTACGCCAACCGTGAACGGTGGTTTGCTCTCTGGCGTGACTTCCACATCGCGCTCCATTTGTACCACCGGGTGCAAAGGGCGCCGTGACCGGTTCAAGTAGCGCACAAACGAGCTGATGCCGCCCTCAAAGTAGAAGGTGGTTTCATGGGGGACGGGGCTAACGCGCTCATCGCGCAGGGTGATGCTCACCCGCCGTGTGACGAACGCCATCTCTCGGAAGCGTTGTGCCAGCGTTTGATAGCTAAACTCGTTGGCATCCATCACCGTGAAATCCGGATGGAACAGAATCGAGGTTCCCGTGCCCTCGTCGGGCGAAAGCGAGCGCACCTTCTCAACAGGGCTAGAAACACGCCCGCGTGAATACGTTTGTTGCCACAAATAGCCGTCACGCGCCACTTGCGCCACCAGCGACGTCGACAGGGCGTTCACTGCAGAAACCCCCACCCCATGCAACCCGCCACTCACCTTATACGCGGTGTTGTCAAACTTGCCCCCCGCGCCCACTTCCGTCATCACCACTTCCAGCGCAGACCGCCCACTTTTGTGCAGCGCAACAGGGATACCGCGCCCGTTATCGGTGATCGAAACCTCACCGGTGGCGTGCAAGACCACTGTGATTTGATCGCACACGCCGGCAAGGGCTTCATCAATCGAATTATCCACCACTTCGTAGATCAAGTGGTGCAACGCCCGCGCATCAACACCGCCCACATACATTCCAGGGCGCAGGCGGATATGCTCAATCGGATCAAGTTTGACGATTTGTTCCGCCCCATATTCAGTTTGATTGGAGACAGGGACAGTTGGCATGTCAACCATGTGGAGTTCCTTCAACTAGTTTCATCAGGTTGTTCGTTTATCATTGCGGAGTTCCCAAAAGAATCGGCGTGCACGCACGCCCCTTCAATATTGTATACCGATTCGCACAATTGAACAACATTTAGCTCAACGGGTTTGCATGCTCACTGGCAATTGACACAACCGACGGAAAAAACTACACTCCTACTGTCATGCCTTGCCTTCGTAGCTCAGCGGATAGAGCGGTTGCCTTCTAAGCAAAAGGTCGCAGGTTCGAGTCCTGCCGAGGGTATTTTTCGTCCCGTCGCGTTGCCCCTCCCGTCCCTTCCACCGCCACTTAGTATCCCTCCCCAAGCCGCTCTGACGGGCTACCGTGTTCGCACGCAGGTAACACAGCACTAGGGTTTGCGCCCACCAAAAATGCGGTATCATGTAGGGTAAGTTGCCAACCGAAAGCGAATGACCATGCCTCGCATTTTTGATAACATTTCAGAGCAATTGATTACCGCTCTCACCCATACCATCCAGTCCTCAAGCAGAGCAGACTTTTGCGTTGGCTATTTCAATCTGCGTGGGTGGAAGTTGCTACAAGGTGAGATTGAGCATTGGACAGGTCAAGAAGACAACCGCTGTCGAATCTTGGTTGGCATGCAACGCGCCCCCCAAGAAGAGCTACGCCAGCTGTTTAGCTTGAGCAGTGCTGACGACAATCAAATCGATACGCCCAAACTAAAACGCCTTAAACGCCAAATTGTGGAAGAATTCCGTCGTCAACTCATGATAGGCGCACCCACCAATGACGACGAACAAGGCTTACGTGATCTTGTACGACAGCTGAAAGCCAAGAAGGTGGTGGTCAGATTGTTTCTCCGTCACCCCCTCCACGCCAAACTGTACCTCATGCACAAGCAAGACTACAACACCC
>CAIRDJ010000409.1 GCA_903877335.1 uncultured Chloroflexota bacterium
CCGTCCCATGTGCCGGCGATCAACAGATAATCGCCCAAGCGTTCCGCGCCCAACACCTGCCCTTGATTGCGCAACAACATGTAGGGTTCATCAAACAAGCCATCCGCCGTGCGTCCGTGTTCACGTGCCACCGTCAAGGCATCGTCAAAAACGCCCAAATCACGGCACGCCTTGTTGAACCAACGCGCATAGAGCAAGTGCATGGTGGCATGTTCTGCCCCACCCGTATAGACATCCACCGGCAACCAATACGCCGCCTCTTGGGGATCAAACGGAGCTTGACCATAACGGGGGGAAAGATAGCGCAGGTGATACCAAGAGGAACACATGAATGTATCCATCGTGTCGGTTTCACGCCGAGCGGGGTTGCCATCCCGATCGTGTGTGTTCAAGAACGGTTCAAACACCGTCAAAGGACTGCGCCCTTCTGGCGTAAATTCCACGTTCTCCGGCAAGGTGACAGGGAGGTCAGCATCCGCGACCGCTTCGGTGGTGCCGTCGGCACGATGGATGATCGGGATGGGAGAACCCCAGTAGCGTTGACGACTAATCAACCAGTCACGCAGGCGATAGTTGACGCTTTCGCGCCCCACGCCCATTTCCTCAAGGATGGTGATTGCCTTGTCAATGGCAGGGTTCTTGCGCCCTTTGACACCCGTAGAGCGGATGCCATTCAACGCCCCGCTGTTTATCATCGTGCCTGCCCCATCATACGCAACTTCCATCGTCTCGCCATCCAAGAGCGGTTGGTCATCGGGTTGAACAACAGGGATGATTTGTAAGCCGAACTTGCGGGCAAAGTCGAAATCGCGTTGATCGCCAGAAGGAACTGCCATGATCGCGCCCGTGCCGTAGGTAATCATCACGTAATCAGCAATCCAAACGGGGATGGGTTGGTTGGTCATCGGGTTGATGGCATAGCCCCCCGTGAAAACCCCCGTCTTCTCGCGTGATTCTGACGTGCGTTCAATCTCGGTGGCTTTGGCGGTTTGCGCCTTGTATGCCTCAATCGCCTCACGTTGGGCGGGGGTGGTCAAGGTTTCTACTAACGGATGTTCCGGTGCCAAGACCATGAAGGTTGCCCCCCACAAGGTATCCGGGCGCGTGGTATACACTTCGAGGTCATCCCCGTGTTCCGTTTTGAAGATCACGTTTGCGCCTTCGCTCCGCCCAATCCAGTTGGTCTGCATCAGTTTGACGGCATCGGGCCAATCCAACTTGCTGAAGTCCAACATCTCATCGGCATACGCGGTATAGCGGAAGAACCATTGCGTCATCAACTTTTGAATGACGGGTTGGCCGGTGCGTTCATCCTTCCCGTCAATGACTTGCTCATTCGCTAAAACGGTTTGCAACGTGGGCGACCAATTGACCAAGCCCTCCCCACGATATGCCAAGCCATGTGTATAAAACTGCTTGAAGAACCATTCCGTCCAGCGGTAGTATTGGGGTTCACACGAGACGATCTCGCGCTCCCAGTCGAACATCGCGCCCATGCTCCGTAGCTGTTTGCGCATGTGTTCGATGTTGGCGTGTGTCCACTTGGCAGGGTGAATGTTGCGCGTGACGGCGGCATTTTCTGCGGGCAAGCCGAAGGCATCAAAACCCATCGGGAACAACACATTATAGCCTTTCATGCGCATGAAGCGAGCGCGGGCATCCGACGGAGTCATGGCGAACCAGTGACCAATGTGCAGGTTTCCGCTGGGATAGGGCAACATGGTCAAAGCGTAATGCTTGGGTTTGCTCCAATCCACTTGAGAGCGGTACAACTGGGTGCGCTCCCATTCGGCCTGCCATCTGCGTTCAATTTCAGATGGGGTGTAACTTTTCTTTTCACTCATCGAGCGTTTCTCTCTCCTCAATCCAATGATAAAGCGGGTGACAAGTAAGCATCTGCCCCCGTACAAAATGACTGTACAGGATTGTACCAAAGGGCTAACAGTTTGTTATGACCTTGCGTGCAGGCTTTAAGCGGAACGGGACACGCAAAGGAGGGGAGCGAGGGAAGAGTGGTTCATAAGGTCAACCTCCATAACGTTGTGGACACGGAAACGGATGCTAGAGTGTAACTGCCCACCAACAACTTAGCCAGTGCTGATCTTATACGGCGCGTGGGGTGAAGGGTGGGCAACCCTGTGCAAGGGGGTGGTTATTGACGGCGCATCTGCTTGGTGAGCTTGTGGTGACGGGAGCGCACCTCGAACACGCGCAAAGCCGCCTCAATTTGAATGCGAATGCCCATCTTCGACTGCCCTTCCACGCGATCGGGAAAGTAAATCGGAATCTCTGCGATCTTATAGCCCAGTCGATAGGCAACATAAGACATTTCCGTCTGAAAGATGTAGCCGTTGGATTCAATCCGCGCCAAATCCATCCCATAGAGCGTGTCGCGTTGCCATAGTTTGAACCCCCCTGTCGCATCGGTGATGGGAAGCTGAAGCAGGAGCGGGACATAAACGCGGTTGGCAAACCAACTGAGCAACTTGCGATAGAAGCTCCAAGTTTTATCGACACTTCCGCCCTTGTAGTAGCGCGAGCCAATCACCACCTGAAAGCCTTCATCTGCTTTCTCCACCAATTCGCGGACATAATGAGGTTGATGGGAGAAGTCACAATCCATTTGAATGATATAATCAGCGTTCATTTGCTCTAGGACATAGTTGAAGCCGGCGACATACGCCTTCCCCAAACCGCTTTTACCAGCGCGATGCAACACATGGATTTGCCCATCACGCGCTAGGGCAAGTTCATCCGCAATTTGCCCCGTACCATCCGGGGAATTATCATCCACAATCAAGATGGCAAGGTGGGGAATTTCCAGTTCAAACAATGCCTGCACCATGCGCGGGAGGTTTTCTTTTTCATTGTAGGTAGGTAGAACAATGACTACTTTGCGGTTCAACATCAACTTCATCCATAACCCAAACGTTAGACCAACAAGTCTAATCCCGTGTGCGATGGCATGCAAGCGAGATTCCGTCTTGGTGGCACTAACTTACACTGATACCATACCCTTCTAACCCCAGCTAACTTCACACGGAGCCACACAATTTGAATGGGTTGATTGATCTTGAAACCGCCTTGCGCCACCGTCAGCACCTAGCCCATGCTCATCGACGCTTGGTTTTCACCAATGGGCATTTTGACTTGCTCCATGTGGGACATTTGGATTACCTAGAGCAGGCACGCGCTTTGGGAGATGCGTTGTGGGTGGGGGTCAATGAGGATATAGCTACTGCCCGCCTGAAGGGAACGGGACGCCCGATTGTCCCCGCTGTTGAACGCGCCCGTTTGTTGGGAGCGTTGCGCGTGGTGGATGCCACTTTGATCTTCACGGGGGAAACCGCCATCCCCCTGCTAACCTTGCTCCGCCCCGACATCTACGTGAAGGGGGGGGATTACGCGCACAAACCCCTGCCCGAACGCGCCACCGTCGAGGCGTATGGGGGGCAAGTCACCCTGATTGAGTATCTACCCAACCACAGCACCACACGGTTAATTGCCAAGATCAAAGCCTTACCCTGAAAAAAGGATGAACGTCATTGACACAAGATCAACAAGCACAAACTAATGCCGGGGTGGCACGCGCTTCGGGGGTGGTTTCGCTGGGCAACATCACCAGTCGCGTGTTAGGGTTAGCGCGTGAGATCGCACTTACCAACCTATTCGGTGCTTCTAGCGCGGTGGATGCGTTCAATATCGCCGTGTTAATCCCCAAAGCCTTCTATGACTTGTTGATTGGTGGGCACGTCAACAGCGCGTTGGTGCCCGTCTTGAGCGAGGCAGAGGCGCGGGGAGATGTGGACTTCTGGGAGTTAGTTTCTGTCTTGCTCAGTTTTGTCAGCGTGTTGGTGACCATGTTGGCAACCCTGCTGGTGCTGTTTGCCCCTGCGGTGGTGCGCCTGTTCCCCAGCGAGACCTCCCCCACCACCCTGGTGATTGCCACTGACCTACTGCGCCTGACCGCCCCCGCGCTCCTCTTCTTGAGTTTGTTCGCCGTTCTAAGTGGCACGCTGTATGCCATCCGCTCTTTTTTTTGGTCGGCGTTTGCTGGGGCAATCTTCAATGCATCCATCTTCTTGGTGACGTTGCTGCTGGCCCCGTGGATCGGCATTCGTGGAGCTGCCATCGGGTGGTTGGTGGGGGCGGTTTGCCAATTCCTGCTTCAGTTGCCCGGTTTGCGCCATTCGCGCTTGCGCTTGAGTTTCAGGTGGAGTCATCCCGGCTTGCGCCAGATCGGGCTACTATATGCCCCCGTGCTGTTCTCGCTGGTGATTGATACCTTTGTGATCCGCCTCTTCAGCTATCGGCTTGCCAACAGCTTGGGGGAAGGGAGCATCAGTTACATGGGGTGGGCAACCACCTTGATACAGTTCCCGCACGGACTGGTTGCCACCGCCATCAGCATTGCCATTCTCCCCACGCTTTCCCGTCAGGCAGCGCAAGCGGAAACCCAACAACCCTTCCGCGACACGCTCGGCTTGGGGTTGCGCTTGACCACCGTCTTGATCTTGCCCGCCACGCTCGGCTTGTTCGTGCTGGGCACGCCGATTGTCCGCCTGCTGTTTGAGCATGGGCAATTCGGGGCGGCGGATACCCTCATCACGGTGCAGGCGTTGCGCCTGTATTTGTTTGGCTTGCCGTTTGCCGGGCTGGACTTGTTGTTGATCTATGCATTCTATGCCCGTCAAGACACCTTGACCCCGGCTTGGGTGGGGTTTATCAGCTTGGTGGTGTATATGGTCGTGGCGTTGGGGTTGGTGGCACGCTACGGCTTATACAGCTTGATGATCGCCGATAGCGTCAAGCATCTCACCCACACGGGCTTATCTGCCGTCTTGCTTTGGCAACGCCTGAAGGGGTTTGGCAAGCAGAACTTGGGCATGACCATGCTGAAATCATGGGTGGCGTCGTGCTTGATGGGCGCGGTGGGGTGGTTGATCGTGCCTCCCCTTCAAAACGCGCTAGGGTTAGAAAACTGGTGGGCAGAAATCTTGCTCGTGCTTCTTCCTGCCTCGCTTTGCATGGTGGTTTACGTGGGCTTATCGTTCGTGTTCCGCCTGAACGAATTGCTCTGGCTAGTCAACTGGGCGCGCCAACGCCGTTAGCCCACGCTCACTTCGGTGGCTTCTGGGGCGGCGTTGCCGGCGGGTTGACCATATTCGCCGGAGCTGTACACATACACATAATGCGTGGTGGCAAGCTCGGGCGTGCTGTTGCGATAGGCTTCAAACCAGTTGTATAGCCATTTGGCATCACTAATGGTCATGTTGACGCAACCATGACTTTGGCGGTAGCCAAAATAATCGTGCCAATACGATCCATGTAAGCTAATGCCCCCGTCAAAGTACATCACCCACGGCACGCTTTGGAGCGCATACGCATCTGGCGCGCCGGTGGAGCCACTCATGGGGTCTACAGGGAGTTCTTCCCAAATTTCAAACAAGCCTTCGTTGGTTTCATTAGGTGGCAACCCAGACGAAATCAAGGTGGCAAAGACAGGGGTATCATCGACATACGCCACCAACGTTTGCTCATATAAGTCCACCGCCACCCAGTGACCCGACACCCCTTGCGGGCGTTCCACACGCTTGACTTTGCTCACGAAGGTTTGCTTCACCCATTCGTTGGGTCCGATCATGTACCAGCGCCAACCTTCGTCATCATACGCTTCGGCAAAGATGTTGACCACTTCGTAACGCTCTAAGAAGCGACCGTGCTCATTGGCATAGGGACCGCCTGGAAACCGCGAAACGGCAATGCGGCTCATGTCCAGCACCCACGCGAACGGGTGCGCCAAGCCATCGGTGATCTCCACCCCCGTGAAGCCGGACGGGCTATAGTAGGTTGCCAAATCACGCGAGACCCATTGCCCCCCTTGAATTTGTAACCAGTTGGGATCATTCACATTGATCGCCGTGACGAAGTTATAGCCAGCGGGGATTTCCCCCACCACATTTCCATTGGGGGCATCAAAAGTGGGAGTAGCGCCGGGACCGACGCGCCAAAAGCTGTACGTGCCCATGGTGGACAGATCTAAGGGGACAGGCTTAATGTTGGCGGGACGCGGATAAGCAAAGATCATCAGTTCACACCGTGCGCTGAGCGACTCCCCGTCATTATCGCCATGACAACTGGTGGGGTCATATTCAAAAATCGGGCTAGTTTGTGCCCGCGCCACCGCGCCAAATGCCAACATCAACAACAAAGGAGCGAGGAACTTGAGTTGTGGAA
>CAIRDJ010000410.1 GCA_903877335.1 uncultured Chloroflexota bacterium
GCATGGTGGCGTATTTAGAGCAACATCCGTTTGAGCTTTGCCACACCCTCACCGTCCAAGATCGCCAGATCACCATCCTACGTCCCGATTGTTCTGTGTCGCCTGTGCTGGATGAGTAAGGCTCAATTAAGGAAGCAGAAATGAGTTACTTATAAGTTGTTTAAAACTCGACTTGATTGCGCGAGCAGTAGAAAACGTTTCTTAGCGTGAGATCGCCGTGACGGGTGGGGGAGCGCACACGTGCCTCACAAGGCAAGTCAAGCAATATTTATCGACGGGGCAGGGGCACGCTCTAGCCCGTTCATGAGCATCAGTAACCCTGCTCCCCGTCCGTAATGGATCTTAGCCTACATGTTGTAGGCGATCGCGTGCACGCTCACCCGTAGCCCCAGCGGAATGGTGGTGAAAGGCGCGTAGGGGGAAACGCTGAACGTCACCGCTTCGACATCCGCTAAAAGACGGAACGTCACGCTCTCGTTTTGGGTGACGTTCCAACGGGTGACATGGAATCCGTTGGCAGTTTGTTGGATGGCATGTAGCCACACAGACTGGGGCAGGCGGTTATCGGTGATGATCCAACCGTCCGCTTGCCAACCACTCGGCAGGGCGAGGTCGTCGAAGGTCTCGGTGAAAAGCACGCGCTCGCCGTCCATCAGGCGCACATTATCCACCGCCAAGCCGTCTTGGTTGATCGCGTCGTCGTTGATGAGTTCAAAGCGGATGAGGACAGCTTGCCCCACGTATGCCGATAAATCCACCCGATCCGCCACCCAGTCCATGCTCTCGCCGGTGTAGCCTGCCCCATAGGCGGTATAGTTGGGGTCGTTGGTGGTGGTTGCCTCGGTGGATAAAACCTCCCAAGTTTGCCCATCATCCGCGCTCACCATCACATAGCCATAATCCCAAAATTCCTCGATGTTGTGCCACACATCAAAGCGTAGTTCTGGGGCGGTGGTTTGGGTCAAGTCTAGCGGAATCGTGAGCGTGGTATCAATGCTGTCTCCGCGTAAACTGTAGGCGATTCCCCCTTGTGCTGGCGCACCCACCAAGGGGACGGTAGCATCAAACGCGAGTTTGACGGTCAAGTCCGTTTCAGGCAGGGGCGCATCCCAACTGAAGTAATCGGTGGCATACTGTGCCAGCGTGAGATCACGCACGAGCGGTAGGTCGGCAAAACGGTTGACGGCAAGCTCACCCAGCGGGGGGAGAGACTGATAACCGTAGATGCCTTCGGGCGTTGCATCAGGATTCCACACGAAGTTAGCCACCACCCAATCGGCGAACACCTCTTCCACTGTCGCCCCGTACTCCCCTCGCGCTAAAACTGCATCAATCCCAATCAACCCATCTAAGGGTTCTTGACTGATCTCCTGTATGAACTCCAACCCGAAGCGGTCATACAAGTACAAAAGCCACAGGGTGGACGCGCCGTAATGGGCGATGTTTTGCCCAAGACTGTTCCACGTGTTCAATTGGGTGGAAGGATTGCGAAGAAACTCCGCCGACGGGTAGGAATCCCCCGCTTCTAAGTAGAACTGTGTGAATTCCGAAAAGCCCTCATCTAGCCACCCCTCTTCGTTATCATCCACCGCCGAGCGGATCATGTGTTGGAACTCATGACCGGTGATGCTGGCAAGCGTGAAGTCGCCAATGATGGATTCCACCGCAGGATAGTTATAGAAGAACATTTCCATCTCATTGCTTTGGGGGTCAGCTTCGGTGGGGGCGGCGTGACGGGCGGCAAAGTATGCAGCGAGTCCATCCCCCAAGTTGTTGGCGAATAAACCGTGTACGCGCCGATCCCCATCAATGCCGGGCGTGGGTTCTTCTCCCCATAGATCGCGCACCTGCTGATAAACGTCGCAGTCAAATTGGTCGGCAAGGTCTTGTAGGCGGGATGGCTCAATCTGAATGCCATTCTCTACCCACAAATAGATATGCTCGCCAACCGTGTGCAGGGTTGCCTTAATCTGAAAGGTTTGATTGGTGTCACTATTGGAAACCCAAAACGTCCGTACTGTCCCCACCGTGAACGGGGCGGGGTCGGTCGGTGGGGTGGGAACTTCGGTTAACCCCTTGAGACGTTGCGCCAGCGAAACCAAATCGCGCGAGGGCAACTCCACCTGATGGAGTAGATCAACAGTTGGATAGGAGGGGGTCTCTTGGGCATACGTCGCACTCCCCCCCCAAGTTAGGATCATGGATGCAAGCACAAACAGTAAGAAACGGGTCATAAGCCTCATGTAACCTTTCGTCAACATGGATTTAGCGTATGAATTGACTATAGCACACTCGTCTAAGCAACAGATTAGGGGAGTGCCCACACTGTGAAATCATCAAAGAGCGGGATGCCGTCAGCGGTGGGGCAGGTGTGCATCGCAACAGGGCTAGTGACGGGCAAGCACCCCCTGACGAGACGGCGGTAGGGGGATCAACGGTGGATGGCGTGACGTGGGCGGAGCAGACACCCCCGCTTGTGTGGTATGCTCGTGATTAACTTGGTTTAAGGATTGGGATGTCATGGATCGCACGCCACCATTAACACGCATTCACCCATCCATTGTGGCGTAATCACGTTCACTTGAGGGCATGATGTTGCATAAAAGATTATTTGCGGTGGGGATGGTCTCCCTGTTGATAACCCTGTTGGGAGGGGTGAGCTGGGTGATGGTCGGGTTGCCCAAGTTAGACCAACTGGACACCAACCTCATTTTGCCCTCCACGCGCATCTATGATCGGCACGGTCGCCTGCTGTATGAACTCACCCCTGACAACCGTCCCGGTCGGCAACGGTCATTGTCGCTGGAGGAGATTCCTCCCTTCTGTTTGATGGGGGTGGTTGCCACAGAGGACACCCATTTCTATGAACACGGTGGCATAGATTGGCGTGGGGTGCTACGGGCGGGATGGTCTATCATTCGCCAGTCGGATGCGCCCGTAGGGGGTAGCACCCTCACCCAGCAAGTGGCACGCATGCTCTTGCTCTATCCCCATGAGAGTGCCCCGCGCACCCTACGGCGCAAACTCCAAGAGATGGTCTTGGCGGTGCAACTGGAGCAACGCTATACCAAAGAGGAGATTCTGGCGTTGTGGCTCAATCAAGCCAACTTTGGCAACCTCGCCTATGGAATCGAAGCAGCTTCGTATGCGTATTTTGCCAAGCCTGCCCAACAGCTATCGTTGGCGGAATGTGCCTTGTTGGTGGGGATTCCCCAAGCACCCGCCTATTACAATCCCCTCCTTGCCACCGAAGCAACGCGCCAGCGTCAGGCGGTAGTGTTGGGTTTGATGGTGGAACACGGGGCGATCTCCACTGAACAGGCGCAACAGGCACAACAGGATGCCCTACAATTCGCCAGCGTTCCCTACCCCATTCACGCGCCTCATGCCGTGTTGATGGTGTGGGATTGGGTGTTACAGTTCTACCCCGATGCCCTGTACACACAAGGCTTAGAGATCACCACCAC
>CAIRDJ010000411.1 GCA_903877335.1 uncultured Chloroflexota bacterium
ATCATGGCGGTGTTAGATCGCCCCTCGCGCCTGCATGACACGGGCGGGATATTTGCCCCCAGCGCAACTGTCAGTTGGATGGCGGACAACCAGCACAAGGGCATTTCCCCCGTCCCATGCGTGACCGTACACGCGACGGGCGCGTTCACCCAAGCACACTATGACACCCCACCCAGCGAGGTTGCCACGCTTTTGTTAGAGAGTGTTTCCGCTTATCTTGGAGAGGCACATGTGTTAGACTGTCAAGTTCAACGTTGGCGTTATAGCCAACCGAGCGTGCTTCATCCTGAAAAGACGTTGTTCCTTGCCGATCCGCTCCCGTTGGCAATCGCGGGGGATGCGTTCGAGGGAGCGCGTGTGGAGGGTGCAATGCTTTCCGGCTTGGCGGCGGCGCAACAATTATTACCGTATGCAATTGAGGAGTAAGTGGTTGTGTCTCTCATCGTCTTGACGCACACCTTCGCCACCCTATTCATGGTGGGGGTCATTTGGCTGGTGCAAATTGTCCATTACCCCCTTTATCATCACATTCACGCCCAATCCTTTCCGGATTATGAGGTGCAACACGTCAACAAAATCACCCTTGTGGTGGCACCTGTGATGTTCATTGAGGCAACCACCGCCCTAATTTTGGTGGTGCGTGCGCCCGCCAACTTTCCGCTATGGGCGCGATTGCTAGGACTGGTGCTGGTCATTGTCATTTGGGGGGCAACGCTGGCGTTGAACGTCCCCCAGCATAATCAGCTGTCGTATCAGTTTGATCGCGCGGTGTTGGATCAGATGATTCGTGCCAACTGGATTCGCACTTTGGCATGGAGTGCGCGGGGCGCGTTGGTCTTGTGGACGCTGGGCAACCTCATCGGGGGACAATTTTGATATACTCGCGTCAACGAATGATTGTAATCTGGGAGCTACCATGAACCGCCAAGAAATCATCCGCCATTATCAGGCACACCCACAAGTCCCCGTCTTGATCGTGGGCGGGGGCGTGAACGGCATTGCCACCTTCCGTGACCTTGCCCTACAAGGGGTGTCGGTGTTGCTGGTGGAACAGAACGACTTTGCCAGTGGTGCCAGTGCCGCCTCCTCACACATGGTACACGGGGGGATTCGCTACCTTGAAAACGGGGAGTTTCGCCTAGTGAACGAAGCGTTACATGAGCGTAACCGCCTGCTCTTGAACGCCCCCCACTACGTCAAACCCTTGCCCACCACCATTCCGCTGTTCAAGTGGTTCTCCGGCATCTTCAACGCTCCCTTCAAGTTTTTGGGTTGGAGCGAAAAACCATCGGAACGCGGGATCATCATCATCAAGTTGGGGCTGATGCTGTACGACTTCTACGCCAACTTCAAACGTAGCATGCCCACGCACGAGCTACGCCTACAAACTGAAACGCGCGAGATGTTCCCCTCCATCCATCCCGACGTACAAATGACCGCCACGTACTATGACGCATGGATGCCCTACCCTGAACGGTTGTGCATGGAAATGGTGATGGATGCGCAAGCGGAAAACCCGAACGCGCACGCGCTTAACTATATGGCGGTGGTCGGTGGCGGAGAAAACCGCGTGGTGATCCAAGATACCCTAAGCGGTGAGCGGTGGGTGGTGCATCCGCAACAGGTGATTAACGCGGCGGGTCCGTGGATTGACTTTGCCAACGAAGCACTTCAACGCCCAACCCACTTCATCGGGGGCACAAAAGGCTCACATCTGGTGATTGACCACCCCGAACTACGGCGCAACGTGGGCGAGGGCGAAATCTTCTTTGAGAACCACGACGGGCGCATTACCTTGATGTTGCCGTATTTTGACCGCGTGATGCTGGGCACAACCGACATCCGCATTGACCACCCCGATCAAGCAGTTTTGACGGCGGACGAAGTGGAATACATGCTGGATATGGTCAAGCGCGTTTTCCCCTCCATCACCGTCCAACGCGAGCAGATTGTGTTTTCGTTCAGCGGGGTGCGTCCACTCCCCAGCATGGATGCCAACACTACCGGACAGATCAGCCGCGACCACAGCATCCGCACGCTAGAAGCTGGCAACGGCACGACCTACCCCATTCACGCGATGGTGGGGGGCAAGTGGACAACCATGCGAGCTTTCGGAGAGCAAATGAGCGACGTGGTACTAACGCGCCTCAAGCACCCTCGCGCCCATTCCACCGCTGACCGCGCCATCGGGGGCGGACGCGACTACCCCACCACGCCCGAAGCCCAATACGACTGGCAAGAGCGCATGGTGCGCGAACACGAGCTAGACCCCTCGCGCGTGCAAACGCTGTTTGAACGTTACGGCACGTATGCCGAGCCGATCATCGCCCATTGTGCCAACCGTCCCAGCGACCCCCTCTTGACCCACCATGACGGCTATAGCCACGGCGAAGTAGAGTTCATCACCCAACATGAGCAAGTTCACACGCTGACAGATTTTGTCTTGCGCCGTTCGTTGATGGCGATGTTGGGGCAATTGAGCCTTCCGCTCCTGCACGAGTTGGCAGGAATTATGGGGGACGCGCTCGGTTGGGATGAGGCACAACGGCTGGCACAGGTGGAGGCAACGCTCCAAACGTTGCAATCGCGCCACCGCGTCGCGCTTTCCCCTGAACAACCCAGCCGTTTAGCGTTATGATGGACGAAACATTACCCTGTTTTATTCTATGGAGGATCACAGATGAACACCCTTGAAAACATCGAAGCCCGTTTAGCAGAACTGGGAGACGCTCCCAGCAATCTCGGTACGCTCCATTAC
>CAIRDJ010000412.1 GCA_903877335.1 uncultured Chloroflexota bacterium
CGTTGCAACTTACGACGTGCTTCTTCTGTGAAAAGGAGTTGTTTAGCCATAGTAGTTAGAATCCTCCGAGTATAGGGTCGATTTCAAAAATGGGCGGGTTAGGCTTCAATAATGCCGAGAATGTCCGACTCTTTCATGATGAGATACTTCTCATCGCCGATCTTGACCTCAGTACCTGCGTACTTAGCGAACAAGACTTTGTTGCCAACTTCTACGTCAAGGGCAATGCGTTCGCCGTCTTCGTCACGGCGACCTTGACCAACCGCAACGATTTCACCTTCTTGTGGTTTTTCTTTAGCGGTTTCTGGCAAGATGATTCCAGAAGCGGTCATCGTTTCTTTTTCAATCGGTTTCACCAGAACGCGATCACCAAGCGGTTTAATGTGAGCCATCTTATAATCTCCTTTGGCACAATTAGGTTATCAAGTCAGTTTTGGCACTCAAGGGAATAGAGTGCTAAAAACTCTGTCATCACTATAGCATTAGCTTTGTTTTCGGTCAACTTTTTCTAGCACAATTCTTATACAATTGCTAAAGATCGTTAGCCTCCCCCTCGATAGCAGGGGTGGCTTCGGGCGTGGCAACGGGGGCAAGGTCACCAAACCCGCTACACTGGCGCACCGAGTCCGCAAGCGCGCTGGTTAGTTCGGCATCGTCTTGTTGTTGTGCCAGTTCATATCCCGGCTCTAAATACGTCATGGCAAGCGGGCAATTGCCCAAGTTGATGTAGGCTTGTGCTGCCCAGTAGTAATGGCGTGGGTTGGGTTTGGCAACCTGAGTGCCCAGCTCCACCGCGCGGGTCAGCACTTCGGCGGCATCGGCGGACTGCTCCAAGCGCAACAGCACGCGCCCATAGTAATAGAGGCAATCAATGTTTTGGTCATCCACCGTGATGCACTGCTGCAGCGGTTCAGAGGCAAGTTGTGGACTGCCAATCCCACTGTTATAGATGAACCCGGCGGCATACAAGGCTTGGGTGTTGTTGGGGTTGTTGTCAATAATTCCTGTCAGCAGCGCAATTCCAGCGTCGTAATCTTGCATAGACCAGTACACGTATGCCAATTCAACCGCAATATCCAAGCGGTTGGGCGCAAGATCATACGCAGTGCGAAAGTCTTCTGCCGCGCCTTCTAGGTCAAAGTCCACCAGGCGGCGCACTCGCGCAAGGAGATACCACGCTTCTGGCGAGTTGGGGTCAAGCGCCAGCGCACGCTCTGCCGTTTCGCGCGCCTTTTCGGTTCGCTCCAACGCGAGGTATGCCTGCCCCAACAGGGCAACCGCATACACGTTATCGGGGTACAGTGCCAACGCATTGAGCGCACTGGCGATCGCCCCGCCTGCATCCTCTACCGCTAGGTGAGCTTCCGCCCGAACCGCCCACGCATCCGAATTGAACGGGGAGGCGGTCACGGTGTTCTCCGCCGCGATCAATGCTTCTTCATAGCGTCCTTCTACGATCAAGGCGCGGGTGTAGTTATAGTGCGGGAGGGGGTCATTGGGCACAGCGGGCAGTAAATCTGCATACATATCGAGGGCTTGCTCAACACGACCGCTGTTCCAGTGTTGATGCGCCACCGCCAGCGTGATATACGGGTCGGCGGTGGGCAACGGGGTGGGGGCGGTCAAGGTGGCAACTTGCTCCCCAGCTTGCGCCAACACCCCCTCGGCATAGCTCCCCACCACAGGGGCAAGCGTTTCGCGCGCTATCCACACGCGCCACCCCACCACACACACGGTCAGCGTGAGCAACCATAACCACCAGTGCTTGAATGAAAAATAGTACGTTTGGTGTTTACGGTAGCGTTTAGGCGTTTTTAGGTACATGGTCTAAAGCCCACCGATGGGAGTAGGGGGAATGGGCGTGGGGGGGAGCGCGGTGGGAACGGCGCGTCCGCTGTAAGCTGGGCACGAGATGGTCGTCAAGCGCAATCCCTCGCGGATGGTCTTCACGATGGGGTCATCGGGGGTGCGGTCAGCGGTCAAGCGCAACGATTCCTCCAGCGTGCCCCAAGCGTCATCGCATTGTCCCAAGTAGTAATGCGCCAAGCCCTGCAAGTACCAACATTGAATTTCTGCATCTTCGCCCCCGGTGCTTCGGCACTGGTTGAACGAATCAATCGCGCTTTCATAGTTGCGTCGGTTATATTGCACCATGCCCAACTGTCGCCATGCGGCGGAATATTGCGGGTTGATGCTCAACGAATCTTCACAATAGCCTTGCGCTTGATTGTTTTGCCCCACCTTGAAATATGCCTCGCACAGGCGCAAGTAGGCGCGTTCGTTGCGCGGTTGTAACGACAGCACGCGCTCATACGTGGCGATCGCCATTGAATCTTGATTGAGCGCAAGGTAATTGATCGCCAATTCAAAATAGGGGGGGACAAAGTTGGGATTGAGCGCGATAGCCTGCTCCAACTGTTCGATCGCCAATTCGCGCTCTCCCACCCAAATGAGCGCATAGGCATAGGCGCGGTGTGCATCCGCGTTCAACGGGTCAAGGTCTACCGCCTTTTGCCCGTTCGCCAAGCCCTGCTGGTAGCGTCCGATGTTGGTATAGGCACGCGCCAACGAGGCATAGATGGGCGCGTATTCGTTATCAATCTCAATGCCAGAAACGCCCACCGGGATTGCTGCGGCGGAATCCCCCTCCCACACCAACGCTTGCGCCTTGAGCGCATAGCCACGCGGGTCGGTGTTGGTGGCAAGCTCGATCATCTGATCCGCCAGCGCCAACGCCTCGCTGGCGCGGTCAAGCTCAATCAAGACGCGCCCATAATCATACAGATAATCAAGATCATCAGGGCGTTGGCGATACGCCTGTTCATAGAGCACGCTCGCTTCTGCCAAGTTGCCCTCCTGTACCAAGCGGTAGGCGTTGGTTGCCAGCTCGCTGGCGAACGGGGTGGGCGTGGGTGCCATGCCGATGGCATTCAAGGCGACCAACTGGAGGCGGTCAAACTGCAGGTAGACCAGCAACAAGAACGTGCCCAAAAACAAGAAGTAGGCGACCAACAGACGACCCAACCCGTCACGGCGTTTGTTGCCGAAGAAGGATTTATTGTAGTCTCGTTTGATATACATCAGCGTCATCACGTCTCATATTTACGGATCCACGCCTTATTATAGCGTAAGCGCATTGGAGAGGTATTAGAAAAGGGGTGCGCCCCCACAAAGCCCCCTCCCGACCCCTCCCCCACTGCGCTTCGCTTGTGGGAGAGGGAACGCGCACGCGGTGGCGCATCTTTTTTCCCCGTCTCCCACGCAGTGGGGGAAGGGGTTAGGGGAAGGGGGCGCACTACCCCACCCACACGCTGATGTACCACGCATAGAGCCACGCCACCGTGAGCATGGAATCCACCCGATCCAATACGCCCCCATGCCCCGGAAACGGGTTGATGCCCATCACAGCGGAATCTTTGACCTGCAAGCGACGCTTCAAGTATGACTCCAGCAGATCGCCCAGGATTGCCAAAAGCGGTGCGCTCGCTGCCAGCAAGACGGTGGACGCGCTCACCCATTCGAGATGGATGAGGATGACCAGCACCGCCAAGAATCCGCCCAACCACCCCATCAGCACCCCCTCCAGCGTTTTGCTGGGAGAAATGCGGGGGAAGATCGGACGCTTGCCGAAGTATCGCCCCCCCACATAGGCGGCAACATCCGTCCCCATGAACGAGGACAAGAACAGGCACAGCACCCACCAGTGCCCATCAGGCAGGGTGCGCACCCACAGCACAATCCCACTGGGCAAGGCAAGATACGCCAGCATCAGCGCGGTTTGCACCGCGCCACGTAGGGGATGCTTGCGCTGGAGCAAGCTGGTTAACCCCGCCCCAATTCCCAAACACCCCAGCACCGCGCCCCATGCTTGCGCTTGGAAGGCAAAAGCGCACCCCACGCCTGCCAGAATGGGAAGGATTGCCGAGCGCGTGCGCCGTTCGCCATCGAGCATGGTTGCCATCTCCAGCATTGCCAACGCCAGCAAAGCACACACAAAGGCGGTGAACACCTCCCCCCCGTAAAAGATGAGGGCAATGGTCAGCGGAATGGCAACGACCACCGTCGCAGTACGTCGTAAAAAGTTGCGGTAATCTTGGCTACCAGTTGAGTGAACAGGTGACATGAGCAGACTAATTTAAGTGGAAACCGTGCCCTATCCTAACATGGGTTGGATGTGTGTACAGCATGGCTATGGTATGAATGGGTATATCACGCACCCCCGCGCCTGCGCGTCCGCTAACCATGCTGGCAACGGATCAAGCGCATGATTCCAGCGCACATCGAGCTTTTCAAGGTGCGGGAGTTGTGCCAATTCACGGGGCAGGGTGCGCAGGCGATTTGAGCGCAGATCCAAATGGCGCAGGTTGTGCAAACTCCCCAACCAAGCAGGCAACGCTTCTAGCTGGCAACCGCGCAAGGACAACACACGCAACGCTTGCAACGCCTCCATGCTGGGGGGCAACGCCGTGAGGTGGGTTTGGTCTAGGTGGAGTTCACGCAAGTTCACCCATCCCCCTATGCTATCTGGCAATGCCACCAATGGATTACGATAAGCGCGAAGTTCTATCAACCCGTGCATCCTCCCCAGTGTGTGGGGTAACAAAGCAAGCTGATTATCGGTGATGTTCAAGTAGCGCAATTGGATGAGATCGGTTAAGCCATCAGGCAAGGTGCGCAGGGCGTTGTTACTGAGGTAGAGGAAGTCAGTCAGCATGGGCAACGCCCCCAAGTCATCAGGCAAGTGATCCAGTTGGTTATGCCCCAAGTCCAACATGCGCAACCGCTCTAAGCGGTGGATGCCATACGGCAGAGCGTGTAAACGGTTGTCGGCAAGGTTGAGGGTTTCTAGTTCGGTGAAGTCCCACAACGTGGGGGAGATTTCAACTAGGCGATTGCGATACAGGCTCAAGTGGCGAAGTGGACGCGCGGATTGTAACCGCTCTAAGGGGAGCGTCTCTAATTGGTGGTCGTCAAGGAGGAGGGTATGAGCAGGCATGGGAGCGGTTCCTCACGATGCGTGGCGATCTCGAAAAGGTCTTACGCGCTGGAACGGGTTCACGAGGGGCTTCGCCGCTTCCATCAAGACCCACGCTGGCAAATTCTACCGAGAGGGGGAAGGTAGCGCGGCGGACGACACCACGCTACCCTCCCCTGCTCGCTAATGAATCTCAGAAATTTGGACGATGCCGTCCGTCTTGCCGTTGCGTTGAATGGCGAGTTTGACTTCCCCAATCACGCGGGTCACTTCAATATCGCGCGGGCAAGCTGGCGTACAGTTGAAAATGGTGCGGCAACGCCACACGCCATCCGGCGCAGAAAGCACCTCGATGCGTTCGGCGTTCCCCTCATCGCGCGTGTCGAAGATGAAGCGGTGCGCCTGCACAATTGCCGCTGGTCCCACGTAGCGATCATTCGCCCAGAAACTGGGGCAACTGGTGGTACAGCACGCGCACAGGATGCACTTGGTGCTGTTGTCGAACGTCATGCGGTCTTCCTGCGACTGCAGACGCTCGCGCCCATCTGCTGGAACCGGGTTGTTGTTGACGAAGTACGGCATGACCGAGCGGTAATGGTCAAAGAATGGCTCCATGTCCACCACCAAATCACGAAGGACGGGCAACCCGTTAATCGGTTCAACTTGGATGCTGGCGCCGGTATCTTGCACGAGGGTCTTGCAGGCAAGGCGGTTGTAACCGTTGATGCGCATGGCATCTGACCCGCACACGCCATGAGCGCACGAACGGCGCAAGGTGAGCGTGCCGTCTTGTTCCCACTTCACGCGGTGCAACACGTCTAAGATTTGATCGGTTGGCTCAATATCCTTGACGTTGAAAGTTTGCCAATAGGACTTTGCCTGCTTATCAGGGTTATAGCGTTTGATTTTGATTGTTACGTCCATCAGTTTCCTCTTTAGTACACGCGCTCTTTGGGGATGAAGCGTTCATCATGTTCTGCTAACGACAGATCAACGCGCTTGTTGGTGTTGATGGCGTATTCACGGCTAGACAAGGATAAGTCTGTGCCGTCGGTACGCTGAATGAGGGTATGCACCAACCAGTTGTTATCGTCGCGGTCTTTATAGTCCTCTCGACTGTGTGCGCCACGGCTCTCTTTGCGTTCGAGTGCGCTGATGGTGGTGGTTTCTGCCACATCCAACAAACACCCTAGCTCCCACGCTTCCATCAGGTCGGTGTTGTACTTTGCGCCGTTGTCATCAATGGTGAGGTCGTGAACGTAGCGCTGGCGCAACTCAAACAGCTCATCGAGAGCAGCGGTCATGCCTGCCTCATCGCGGAAGACGCTCACCTTGTCCATCATGAGTTTTTGCATGGCACGGCGAATTTCTACCGGGCGGGTTTTGCCTTTGCTCTGGCGGATGCGTTGTAGCTCGGCATGGATTTCTGCGGTGGGGTTAGTGGGCAGCGCGGGCATATCGGCACCCTTCACATACTCGGCAACGTGCATGCCGGCGCGGCGCCCAAACACGATCAAATCCACTAGGGAGTTCGTGCCCAAGCGGTTGGCACCGTGACAACTCACGCAGGCGGCTTCACCAGCAGAGTACAAGCCCGGCATCACCGTCCAGTTCTCATCGATCACAGCTTGCCCATCAATGTTGGTGGGAATGCCCCCCATCGCATAGTGCGCGGTGGGATGAATCGGAATCGGCTTTTCGACGGGATCAATGCCCAAGTAGGTGCGACAGAAATCGAGAATGTCCGGCAACTTGCTTTCGATGTACGCGCGGTCAATTTGACGGTTTTCGCCATCCTGTTTGGAGTAATGATTCACGGTGGCGGGGGTGATGTCTAGGTAGACATAAGGCTTCCCGTTGATCCCGCGCCCTTCTTGTAGCTCGGTGTAAATGGCACGACTGACGACATCCCGACTAGCGAGGTCTTTGATCTTGGGAGCATACTTAGGCATGAAGCGTTCACCCAGCGAGTTGAGCAAGATGCCGCCCTCACCGCGCACCCCTTCGGTAATCAGGATGCCCAGCTTGGCGATGCCGGTGGGGTGGAATTGGTAGAACTCCAAGTCTTGAAGCGGAACGCCACGACGAAGCGGAATTGCCGCCCCGTCCCCCGTGAGGGTGTGGGCGTTGGAGCTGGTTTGCCACACGCGCCCCCATCCGCCCGTCGCAAAGACGGTCGCCTTCGCATGGAAGACGTGCAAGTCCCCCGTGCCAATTTCTACCGCTACCACGCCAGCACATCCGCCGTCGCGCACCAGCATATCCACCACATGGAACTCATCAAAGAACTTGACATTCTCTTTGATGCATTGTTGATAGAGCGTTTGCAAGATCATGTGACCGGTGCGGTCAGCAGCGTGGCAAGCACGGCGAACGGGCTTCTCACCAAAGTTGCTGGTGTGCCCCCCAAAGCGACGCTGACTGATGCGCCCATCGGGTGTGCGGTCAAACGGCAAGCCCATGTGTTCCAGCTCGATCACCGCGTCTACAGCGTTCTCCGCTAAAACCAAAGCGGCGTTTTGATCTGCTAGATAGTCTCCCCCTTTGACGGTATCGTAAGCGTGCCAAATGGGATAATCCTCTTCGTGGTTGCCCAAAGCTGCGCCCACGCCCCCCTGTGCCGCGCCGGTGTGGCTACGGGTGGGGTAAAGTTTGCTGACGACGGCAACCTTTGCGCCGCCCTTGCTGGCGTACAGTGCTGCCATCAAGCCCGCCCCGCCGGCACCAACAATGATTGCATCATACATGTGTGTAGTCATAACCGTATCCTTTATGCTCTCTAGTGTAACGCTTGCAGTTCAGCGAGGGCTTCGCTGGCAGTTTGAATGGCGCGTTCGTCGATGCTCAAGAACAAGGCGCCGCCCCCGCTCACCAATAGCACGACTGCCAAAATCACGCACAAGTACACCAAACCGCGCTTGACAGTTTCGTTCTTGGCATAGTCCGTGACGATATAGCGCAACCCATTGAACCCGTGAATGACCGCCAACGCCAACAACCCGAAGTCATACACGCGCCAGATGGCAATCCCACCGACGAGGTAATTCCAACGATCACCCACAAATTCAACCGCCGTGCCGCTCTCATTGATCAAGCCCGTGCCCACCACGGTGTGCCCCGCCAACGTGAGGTCAAATACCCCTTGAATGACGTGCATCATTGCCAAGTGACCAAAGACCAACGGGATAATCAAGACGCCGCTCACGCGCATGTACGACCACCAGAAACGTTCTGCACGGCTACCCACTTGCTTCCCACGCACGGGTTGGGCACTGTCGCCGGCGATCATGCCATACAAGCCAGAGAGCAACAACGCCACCACCAACGCCACAGCGCCGCCCACAGCAAAGGGAATCTGTGCGCCAATCACCTTGGCGAAGGGCAAGATGAACACATCCGCCGCGCTGTAATGGTCAATCACATGCCCCATCATCAACACGAATACAGGCGCAAGGATCGCTACAGTGGCAATCAACACGCCCCAAGCAGCGCGCTCTTGATGCTTCCACAAGGTGGGACGATAGTCAAAAATGGCAATGCGTAAGCCGTTGAGCGCGTGATACACCACCGCTGCCACCAAGCCAAACTCACCGACGGTGAACAACGGAGACTGATAAGCAGCGACTGCCTCCACATACAACGCAGGATAGAACACTGCCCAAGAGGTGTCGATCACATGTAGGAACAGGAACAACACCACCCCAAGCCCGGTCAAGCGATGAAGCACCCAGCTCCATTGCCCGATGGCACCACGATAACGGAGTGTTTCCGTCAGCGTCATTACAAGGGAAGTCATAGGTCTTAAACCACTTTCTATTTCAATTAACAAGCTATGCAGGATGCCGAAGCATCTGGGAAAAAGCCACGCTATTCACTGTTTGGAGTATACAACCGTATTCCCCCGTGCGACAAGTCACGCTAGGGAAATGGACTGCATGGGATGGCGGGGGCGGTATAGAAAACCCCATGCGCCAACGCACATGGGGCAAGTTTGCGAGAATGAATTACGGATGGGTGAGGGTATCTTGCAATACATCACGCGCGTTGAGGCTTTGGATGGGGCGGGCGTTGTGTTCAAAGAGCATCCCCACCGCTTCGATCTGTTCCGCAGAAAGTTCAATCGGCGTGGTGAGCAACAACCAGCGTACCCCTTCAGAGCAGGGGGGCGTGGTCAAAGAACCGCTATAGGTGTAGTAAGTCTTCTCGGCGGGCATCATCTCCAAAGCGTTGACGGTGTAATCAAGCGTGGTAGGCTCGCCTTCTTCGGTGGGCAAGTTGGCAAGGAATTCCGCATAAGCGGGGTTTTCTGCCCCTTCTTTGACCAAGACCCCCACCACAGCGAGGTTGCCGTCAGCATCCTTGTGCACGAAGTGGACTTCTAGCGGGAATGCTTCCCCATTCAGGGTGTGTTCGCTGGGGTGATGCACGTGGAATTGTGCCAAGCTGAAAGCGCGTTCGTTGTAAACGATCTCGCTTCCGCCATCATAATTGACTTGCACAGTGTGACCATTATTGAAGATGGTCAAGGCGGACGAAGCATAGTTGAACGCAATGTCGCTCACATCGGTTGCGACGGTGCTGGCAATATCAATCGGTGATTGCGTTTTGCCTGTCCCACACAGCGCATAGTCGGGGCTAAGTTGCCCCCACATGGACGGACTGGTTTCCCCCTCGGCTTCATAAGACCAGTGCGGTTTTTCTTCTTGTGCCATGACCGACACAACCCATACCACGTTCAAGAGCAGTGCAAAAACGAATAAGCGTCGTAAACTCATCCTGTATCCCTTCGGTATCCTAGTAGACCAACGTGATTGTATCCTAACTCAATTGATCGTTGTAAAGGGACAACCGCCCCAATACCCGTTAATGCCCCGTGCCACTCACTTTGGTGGTGAGGATGGGTTGCCCTTCGGTGATGATGATCGTGTGTTCATACTGCGCCGCCAACGTCTTGTCCACCGTGCGCAACGTCCAACCGTCCGCATCGGTTTTGACGCGCCCCTTGCCCACGCACAAAAAGGGTTCAACCGTCAAGACTTGCCCCATGACCAGCTTGTCCTTCAGGCTAGGGCGAAAGAAATGTGGGATGCTGTGGGGCGGTTCATGCAGTTTGCGCCCGATGCCATGTCCGCCCAAGTCGCGGATGATGCTGTAGCCCCCCGCCTTCGCCACGTCGTCCACTGCCCGCCCCACCACATTGAGGGGCGCGCCATCGCGCACGACTGCCAACGCTTCCACCAACGCACGGCGCGTATACTGACACAAGCGTTCCACCTCTGGGCGAACAGGAGGGACGGGGTAGCTTGCCCCTGTATCGGCATAGTAGCCATCATACACCGCCGACACATCAATGTTCACCAAGTCTCCCGCTTGTATGACGCGCTGGGCAGTGGCGATGCCGTGCGCAGCTTCATCGTTGATGCTGATGCACGTGTGCGCCGGAAAGCGGTAATCGTGGATGGGCGCAGACTTCGCCCCGCGCTTGGCAAGATAAACCGCGCCGATCTGGTCAAGGTCGGCGGTGGTCATGCCAGGTTGTAGCTGCTCTGCCATGTGCAAGAGCGTTTCGCCCACAATTTGACCAATCTTGATTAAGCCGTTCAAGTCTGCTGGACTTTTTATCATCATGATGGGAGGACTTTCTTAAAGGATCGCTATAGCTATTTTTCAACGCACAACTATGGCATAGAATGAAGCGCATTGCCAATGGATAATGAGCGGGGAATGACCTCTCATCCGTTGTATAGAATTCAAACGAGGAGTTGATGAATGTTGATAGAAATTAAAGATCAGGTGGCAGTGGTGACGGGTGCCAGTCGTGGGATTGGCTATGCCGCGTGTGTGGCGTTGGCAAAGGAAGGCGTACACATTGCAGCTACCGCCCGCAATGAAGAACAACTGGGCGACTTGGTGGCACAATGCCAAGCACACGGCGTGAAGGCGATCGCCTATCCAGCGGATGCCACCGACGCAACCGCCGTTTACGCGCTACGTGACCGCGTATTGAGCGACTTTGGCAAGGTGGACATCCTCGTCAACAATGCCGGGGTGGCACGCTACACCGATTTGTTGGGGCACACGGTTGAGGATTACGATTGGATGATGGACACCAACGTCAAATCCACCTTCTTGTTCACGCATGCGTTTGTGGGTGGGATGATTGAGCGCAAGAGCGGCGCGGTCATTGTGGTTTCTTCCCAAGCAGGGGTGAACGGTTTCCCCAATGAGACGGTTTACTGCGCCACCAAGCACGCCCAAGTGGGCTTTGCCACCGCCCTAGATGGCGAATTGCGCCCCCACAACATCAAGGTGAGCGTGATTGCCCCAGGCGGCGTGCGCACGACGTTCGCCTTTGGCACCGGGCGCACAGAAGATATGCCCGCGTTGGAAGGCATGCTAGAGGCGGACGCTGTGGCAGATGCCATTGTGTTCGCCGCGCGTCAGTCCCCCAAGTCGCGCGTGTTGATGGTGGGCATGCGCCCCATGCAAGAGCGTTTGTACGGCGGCGCGTAAGAATTTCGGCATTGGATGAGTCAAGGGGATAGACAGTTTTGTGATGATCGAGGAGCAAACTCATGGCAAAAGCAGTTTTGAACGGGATTGTATTGGCAGAAAGCGAACAGGTGCAAGTCGTCGAGGGGAACTTGTACTTCCCCCCAGAGTCCGTCAACATGGTGTATTTTAGCACCAGCGACCGCCACACCACCTGCGCGTGGAAGGGCGTTGCCAGCTATTACAACATCAACGTCGAGGGCAAAAGCCTCCCCAATCTGGCATGGACCTACCCCAACCCATCCGATGCCGCCAAGCACATCAAGGATCACGTCGCGTTCTACCCGCAAGTGACGGTCACGCGGTAGCCACGCCCTCCCTCGCCCCTACTGCGCCTCGCAGGCGGGCGAGGGAGGGCAACGCGCCCTGCGTTCTTGCACCGTGTGCATGAGATGCGCGGAAACCGCGTCGTTGCCCACTTGGGTTTCGATTACAACTGCTCGGCACTGGAACAGGTGGAGTTTGCTGTGCGCATAACCCGCGTGTCTTGGTGGTTTGTGATGTTATTGGGTTGGAAGGCGAAGGTTGCCCTCCTCCATACTGCAGTTGGACGGGGCTGGCCTACAAACCTGCGCGAGACGC
>CAIRDJ010000413.1 GCA_903877335.1 uncultured Chloroflexota bacterium
CAAGGTGGACATTACTTGATTTGGCAGGGGGGCAAGCTCACCCTGGAGCGATATTGGCAACCGACCTATGAACCCAAGTATCAATACGATGAGCGCACTTGGATTGAACACACCCGCCACACCGTGACCGAAGCAGTGCGACGCCACTTGGTCAGTGATGTTCCGCTGGGAGCGTTCTTGAGCGGCGGGGTGGATTCCTCGGTTGTTGTGGGGGTGATGTCCCAACTGCAGACCGAGCCTGTGCGCACCTTCTCGATTGGCTTTGATGCGGGCTACAGCGAAACCTCGCACGCGCGACGGATTGCCGAGCGGTTTCACACTGATCACCACGAATTTGTCTTGTCTGCGCAGGATATCACCCAGGTGCTTGAACCCGCTGTGTGGGCAGCTGACCAACCGCTGGCGGATAATTCACTTTTAGCAACCTATTTGTTGGCAAAATTCACCAGGCAACATGTCACGGTCGCGCTGACGGGGGACGGCGGAGATGAGGCGTTCGCCGGCTATGCGCGCTACGTGCTGGATCGCGCAATAGCGTGGTATCGCCATGTGCCGGCGCGTGTGCGCGAAGCGTGGCTCCCCCAGCTTGCTCGACGGTTTCCCGCGCGTTCCGACATCCCCAGCGAACGCAACATCCTACAAGGCATCAAGCGTTTGGGCGCTGCCAGCGCGACTTCCCCGAAGGCGAGTATTCTGGCGTGGGGGTCATGGTCATTCTTTGACGAGGCGCAAAGGCGCGCGTTGTGTCAACCCGATTGGGTGGCGAGTTTCCAGCCCACCACAACCGCCTCGCGCATTAGCGCGGTGTATGATCGGGCACTTGCGCAGAGCCATCTTGACCGCACCTTGGCAACCGACTTTGAGCTACTGTTGCAAGATGATTATTTGGTCAAGGTGGATCGGGCGGCGATGGCGCACTCCCTAGAAACCCGCGCCCCCCTCCTTGATAAGGACGTATTGGGGTTGGCAATGCGCATGCCCGAAGGGCTACGCATTCGGGGAGGCGTGCAAAAATACGCCCTGCGTCAAGCGTTCCGCGATGTCTTGCCGAGCGAGAATGTCAACCGCATTAAGCGCGGTTTCGGCATGCCGATTGGTTCATGGTTGCGCGGGCACCAGTTACGCGCCCTCACGCACGAGGTACTCACTGACCCCTCGCTCTACGCGCGTGGGTGGTTTGTTCGCGCGTATGTCGAGCAACTGCTTGATGAGCATCAAACAGGGCGCGAGGATCACGGGCAACGGCTTTGGGTATTGTTGGTGTTGGCGTTGTGGCTTCGCCATTTTGAAACACTGTAAGGCAGGGGAGAACATCACTTTCAGGGGTTGCTAGGCGAGTGCCATGCTTCCCCCACCATTCAATAGCATCCTCCACAGTGAACCCACATGAATGCTTGCCACTTCACCTGCCTGATCTCTTCAAGTTGATGACCTGCCCGCTAAGTTCAATGCGCGGTGTGCCGAGCAAAAATAGCTTTGGGGTGCGGGTTGGGAGCATGGTGGCTTAAGACGTGCGCCTTCTCTCAAGATTCCAATGAACGAAGGTGAGCTTCGTCTGCTATTTTACATGAATTTGGTGCTGAATTGGTACGTTTTTGGTACGCTTTGCTGGTATGCTGGAAAGTGGCAAAACAAATTATATGTGAGGCTAAAAATGAAAAGAATCTCTTTGTTGTTCCTATTGGGTCTATCACTCTTGGTGTTGATGACGCAACCCCTCGCCGCGCAAGATCGCCCTGATCTTTTAATTTGGGCGGACAGCACACGCGCTCCTGCATTGCAAGCCCTGGTGGAGCAGTTCTCAGAAGAATACGGGGTGACTGCCAGTGTGCAGGAGATCGGAATGGGCGACATTCGCTCTAACTTGACCGTAGCTGGACCAGCCGGCGAAGGACCGGACATTGTGGTTGCCGTGAACGACTGGTTGGGCGAATACATTCAGAACGGCGCGGTTGTCCCTGTTGAACTGGGAAGCGTCGCAGAGCAGTTCTCGCAGGCTGGGCGGGATTTATTCACTTATGACGGCGTGCTCTATGGCATGCCCTATGCGGTGGAAAATTTGGCGCTGTTCCGCAACACGGACTTGGTGCCAGACGCGCCACAAACATGGGATGAGGTGTTCGCCCTCACCGAAGAACTGGTGGGCAGCGGCGCCTCGCAATTTGGCTTCATCACGCACAACGCCGCCAGTTATGACTTCTACCCGATTATGTCGGCGTTTGGGGGTTACGTCTTCGGGCGCGACGCCAACGGCAATTACAACCCGGCTGATTTGGGAATCGGCAATGCTGGGGCAATCGCCGCGTCGGAGTACATCAAGCAGTATGTGGACGCGGGCTACTTGAAGCCAGACATCAACGGGGATGTCATGATCGAGCTGTTTGAAACAGGCGATGCAGCGATGGTGATGACGGGTCCGTGGTTCCTGAACCGCATCAAAGAATCAGGAATTTCGTTCGCCATCAGCGACATTCCAGCAGGACCTGCTGGTGAGGGTGTCCCCTTCCTTGGCGGGCAAGGTTTCATGATTAGTGCCTACAGCGAAAATCAATTGCTGGCGCAGGCGTTCTTGAGCGAGTTCATGGCAACCTCTGAGGCGATGCTGGCGATGTACAACGTCGATCCGCGCCCGCCTGCATTCCTACCCGCGCTCGAGGTCATTGACGATCCCTACATGGCGGACTTCCAACACGCGGGTGAAAGAGGTCAACCACTCCCTGCGATTCCTGAAATGGCATCGGTTTGGGGCGCATGGGGCAACGCCATGACCTTCGTGGTCAACGGCGAACTTACGCCAGAAGAAGCCTACACGCAGGCGCAAGCGCAAATCGTCGAACTGCTAGGCAACCTGGACGCTGCACCACAGAGCGTTGGGTTGGTTGGTACAGTGCAGACGTTCTTTGGTTGCCCGGCAGATTGGGCACCAGAATGTGAAAATACGTGGATGGTCGCCAATGGGGACGGGACGTACTCGCTGAGCACCAGTGCCATCCCAGCGGGCGATTACGAAATCAAGATCGCGTATGACGGCACGTGGGATCGCAATTACGGCGCAGATGGCACCGCAGGCGGGGACAATATTCCGTTGAATGTTGCAACCGAGGGCAGCTTGATGGTCTTCAACTACGACAGCAACACCAACCTACTCAGCTTTGGCGAAGGCTCGGTCGCGTTGGTGGGCACGGTGCAGGCGATGCTGGGTTGCTCTGGCGACTGGCTACCCGAATGTGCCGAAAGTGAACTGGCGAGCAACGGGGACGGCACGTTCTCATTGACCACCACGGCGATCGCTGCTGGAGACTATGAGGTCAAGGTTGCGCTGAACGACAGTTGGACGATTAACTATGGAGCGGCAGGCGCACGCAACGGTGACAACATCACCTTCAGCGTTCCGGCAAATGACACCAGTGTCACCTTCTCCTTTGATGGCAGCACCAATCTATTGACGGTGAGCGTGGGCAGCTAAAGTGGCTACCCTCACAAAGCAGGCTGAGAATGCAAGCGGGTTCTCAGCCCTGCAATTTCGCTGGACATCCGCAGTTCAATGGATCCTCTTGGCATGGGTCGATGTGGTTGGCGCCCTGCTGGCAGTGTCCATCGGTAGCGACGGCAATTGGTTCTTTGCCAGCACAATTGTACTCACCCTGGTGATGTTGAACGCGGTGATGCTCATCCCGAGCATCCGTCCCATGAGGTGGATTTCGCCCGCGTTGGCAATCATATTCATCCTTTCGCTCTATCCGATGTTCTATACGCTCTATGTTGCCTTCACCAATTTTAGCGATGGGCACCGTGCAACCAAAATAGAAGCGATTGACCTGCTGGCAGAACGACGCTTTTTGCCAGAAGGCGGGGCGACCTATCAGTGGTTCGTGTTTCAAGATCAGGCAGGGAGCTATGCCCTGTGGTTGATCGACACCGACGGAAACAGCTTCTTCGCGCGGCCGGGAACCGCTTTTGAGGCGGTGACGACGAGCACGAGCGGAAGCGAACCGACCAACGCAGAAGGCGTGCCCGTCACGTATGGTGGCTATACGCTGTTGGAACGCGGCGCGCGCTTTCGCGCGTTGAGCGACATTCAAAGCCTCACTTTTGGCGACCAAGACAACGCGGTTGGGGTGCGCTCGGCGGAGGTTGCCGGGGCGTTTGCACAGCAGTGGACCTATGACGCGCAGACCGATACGCTCACCGATAATGCGACTGGAACAGGCTACCTCGCCAATAACACAACGGGCGAATTTGTCGCGAGGGATGGCTCAACCGCCCCAGTCGGCTTTTGGGTTGGCATCGGTTTCGACAACTTCACCCGCATCATCCGCACAACGCTGTCACAAGGACCGTTGTTTCGCGTGGTGGTGTGGACGTTTGCTTTCGCGGTGATCGGTTCGCTGTCTGGGTTCAGCGTTGGGTTGCTTATTGCGCTGTTGCTCAACGGCAACGCCATTTGGTTGCGCGTCGCCCGTGCGTTGCTGATTATCCCTTACGCCGTTCCGGGCTTGGTGAGTGTGCTGGTTTGGCGCGGGATGTTGAACGCCAACATTGGGGTGATCCCAGAAGTGTTGCACGCGGTGTTTGGGTGGTCGCCAACCTTTTCGACCGATCCTGTTTGGGCAAAAGTAGCGGTGTTGGTCGTCAACTTGTGGTTTTCTGCACCTTATTTCATGCTGATCGGCAGCGGGGCGTTGCAAGGCATCCCGGCGGTGATGTACGAGGCGGCGCAGGTGGACGGCGCAAACCGTTGGGAACAGTTCTGGCAGATCACCCTGCCCTTGGTGCTGGTGTCGTTGGGACCGCTCATCATCGCTTCGATCATCTTCAACTTCAATAACTTCTTCATCATGGAAGGGTTGTTTCAAGGCGGACCGCCCATGGCCGGCACGTCTGCACCGCCCGTCGGGCATACGGATAATCTGATTTCGTACACCTATCGTTTGGCGTTCAGCACGGGTGGAACAAAAGACTATGGGTTGGCATCGGCAATGGGGGTGATTATCTTTTTGATCGTCGGCGTGATGACGATGGTACAGTTCCACCTGATGCGGACGTGGGAACAGGTGAGCGAAAATGTCTGACGCCAGTGCACATACCACCCTCAACAGGGGCTTTCGGGCAACAAAGCAACGCCATCCGTTTGCGATTGGGTTTTGGATACTGGGCGGGTTGCGCGTTGTCGCCGTTCTAAGCGTGCTCGTGTTCGCGCTGTTCCCGATTATTTGGGTGTTATCGGCATCGTTCAATCCGGGCGGTTCAATGTCTAGCCAGACGATCATTCCGCAGAACGTAGACAGTGTGCAAGAGTTGTTCACCAACTATAACCAGCTATTTAATGACCCGCAGGTGCCGTTTTGGCGTTGGGTTGGCAATTCGCTGTTGGTCTCTGGCATTTCATCGACGCTGATTGTGCTGATTGCTGCTATCAGTGCTTATGCCTTCTCGCGCTTTCGCTTTCGCTTCCGTCGTAGCCTGCTGTTGAGCATCTTCTTGGTGCAGGTGTTCCCGAACACGCTGGCAATGGTGGCGATCTATCTGATGCTTTTGCAGTTGGGGAAGTATGTCCCGGCTTTGGGACTGAACACTTATGGCGGGTTAATCATGATCTACTTGGGCGGCGGAATGGCACTGAATATTTGGTTGATGAAGGGCTTCTTCGACACGGTCCCGCGCGAGATTGATGAGTCTGCGATGGTAGATGGGGCAACCAACCTACAGATCTACTGGTGGTTGGTTTTCCCGCTGGTGCGCCCGATTTTGGCGGTGGTTGGGCTTTTGGCGTTCGCCGGAACGCTCAATGACTTCTTGCTGGCGCGCGTGCTCATCACAGACCGACAGAACTGGACGCTGATGGTGGGCTTGTACAGCTTCATCGAGGGGCAGTTTTCCGATCGATGGGGCGTGTTTGCGGCGGGCGCGTTGTTCGCCGCCGTGCCAGTCGTGATCCTATACCTGTTCTTGCAACGGTATATCATTAGTGGGCTTACAGCAGGCGCAGTTAAAGGATAGGCAAATGGATTTCATCTTTGGGACTTTGGCAACAGACGCGCTGAAGCAGGTCTTTCACCGCGCCTTGCGCATGGGCATTCAGCACCGCCATGCAATGTCCCCCGCTAACCCGCGCCCCAACGAGCCTGTGACGCTCTCGGCGTGGGTGGGGACAGACTGCGATGTCGATGCGCTGGCGTGCTACTACACGACCAACCTTGACCTGCCGAGTGGCGCAGCAGGCGCAAGCGACAACAGTCAAGTCGCTCGTTTTCATCAAGTCAGCACAGAGTGGGATACCGTTGCATGGGGTTATCTCACCCGCTGGGAGGTCACACTTCCGGCGCAACCGAACGGAACGATCGTGCAGTACCGCATTGGGGGATGGCGCACGGACGACCCCTCGCCAGAGATTTTTGCCGATGCGCCAGATGCAACCCAGATCACCGAAGATGCCGCGCATCATTACTTCGTCGGGCAAGCCTGGACGATGCCCACACGGTATGCGTCAACAGGCGAAAAATCGTTCGCCTACCGTGTCGATGAGGTTGCGCCGCCACAGTGGGCGCGCGACGCAATCATCTATCAAGTGCTGGTCGATCGGTTTTACCCCGGCGACGGCGTGGATTGGGCGCAGACGACGAATCATAGCCAGTTGATGGGCGGCACGCTTGAGGGTGTGCAGCAAAAATTGGGCTATTTGTTGGATTTGGGCATCAATACAATTTGGCTAAGCCCGACATGGGTTACGGTGTCCGCACACGGCTATGATGTGGTAGACTTTGGGGCGACAGCCCCCCATTTGGGCGGTGATTTAGCGTTGCGCCGTTTGATCGACGCGGCACACAGTCGTGGCGTGCGCATCGTGCTCGATCTGCCGTGCAACCACATTTCGCACCAGCACCCCCTCTTCAAAGATGCGGCAAGCAGTCCCGCCAGTCGCTATCGAGACTGGTTCACATGGGAGGTGCCACCGCACGGCTACAAGACCTTTTTCGGCGTGGCAACCATGCCGCAACTCAATCTCGATCATGCTGGTGCGCGAGATTGGATGCTACAGCAAGCACGCTACTGGCTACGTGAATTTGATGTTGACGGCTACCGTCTTGACTATGCTGCCGGTCCCCGCCCCGATTTTTGGACGCACTTTGCGGCGGCGTGCAAAGATGTCAAGCCAGACTGTTTTCTCTTTGGAGAAATTATCGACACGCCCGAAGCCCAACACGCCTATGTCGGGCGGTTAGATGGATGCCTCGACTTTTACACCAACGAAAGTTTGCGCAAGACATTCGGATGGAAGTCGCAGTCGCTTGCCGATTATGAGCGGCAAATCGCGCGGGGTCGTGCCTACTTCAGTGGGGATTTCCTCATGCCGACTTTCATTGATAACCACGATATGAACCGCTTCTTGCACATTGCCGAAGGCGACAAGGACGCACTGCGTGCGGCGCTGGCGGCGCAGATGAAACTACCCGCCCCCCCGATCTTATATTACGGCACAGAGATTGGCTTAAATCACACGGCGAGTGTGCGCGAAGGCGGGCTTGAAGCAGGTCGTGTGGCAATGATCTGGGACGAGCAGCAAGATCGCACGTTGTTGAACGATGTGAGCGCGCTGATTCACGAGCGTGGCGCAACCCAAAGACGGACGAAAGCCTGATGATAGCTTTGCAACCTTATTCCTCCACACCGAACACCGTCGTGGGCGACTTACGAGTTTGGCAGGATGTCTACAGCGCACAACTTGATAATCGGCGCGATATTTTCGTGTGGCTCCCGCCCAGTTATGAACAGAGCGAACGTCGCTACCCCGTTCTTTACATGCAC
>CAIRDJ010000414.1 GCA_903877335.1 uncultured Chloroflexota bacterium
TCCCCCCCTCGAATGTGCTGGTCATACCAAATCTTGAATCCTGAGCCTTCAAGTAGCGCAACAAATTCGGCAACGAAAGAACTATCTGCTCTGCTGTAGGAAATAAAAGCATTTGCCATGAGTACACGCCCTAATCTATGGTGGGGATTTGGATCGATAAGACTAGTTTAGCAAATGCGCACACTAATTGCAAACACTATAAGGGTAGAACCATGATCTTGAGTTGGGTCTAGGTTTGAATTGGGGAGATGGCTTAGAATAGTGCATGATTTGTTACGTTTATCACAAATGGAGTTCCACCCCTATGAACGCTAAATTTATTGTGCGCTTGCTGGTGCTTGCGCTCATCAGCATGACCGCCGCCTGTGGCACGTATGCCACCCCAGAATGGGGCGCAACCCTCACGGCAGAATCTGACACCACCCAAATTGCCGAACGGGCAACGCAGGCGCATCAAACCGAAACCGCCCCCACCGCCACCAACACCCCCACGATCACCCCAAGCCCAACTGAAGAACCGACGGCAACCGCCACCTTGCCCCCCACTTCCACCCCTACCGAGTTGCCCACCGCCACGCCCACCGAGGCAGTAGTCGCCAGTGATCCCATTGCGGAGGCGGTTGCCATTGCAGATTTAGAGGCAGGCAAGCAAATCTTCGTACAATGTAGCGCGTGCCACTCGATTGACCCGGCGGGCATCCGTTTGGTGGGTCCGTCCTTCTGGAAGTTGTATGAACACGCCGCCCATCATGCGGTAGACGCAGGAGAGCCAGATGCAGTGAGCTACATCCGCAGCTCGATCTTGAACCCCAATGCGTATATTGTGCCAGCAGACGCAGGTGGGGAATATCCTGCAGGGGTGATGATTCAAACTTACGGGGACATCCTCTCGGAAGATGACCTCAACAACGTGATTGGGTACGTCTTGACGATTGGCAACCCTGCCTACGAATAGACTGCCTGCCCGATGGGGATGCTCCAGCGCGTGGGCATCCCTACAGATTCGGTAAGACATCCGCCCCCATCGGGAGCGTTTCGCCCTCAAACATCGCCAGCTGGCGCAAGTCATGCGTGCCGTGTGCCAGCGTGGTGAGGGGCAAGCGAACATAAACCGCCGTGCCCACCCCGTGCTTGCTCTTCACTTGGAGCGTGCCCCCGTGCGCCGTGATGATCTGACGGGCGGAGAACACCCCCTGCCCCATGCCGTGATGCGCTAGACGTTTGCCATCCGCACGGGTGGGTGTCCCCCGAAAGAATTGTTCCCCCACATGCTTTAGTTCATGCGTGGCAATCCCCACCCCGTTATCACGCACGCGCAAGGTTGCCTGTCCAGCTTCAGCATCGGTGATCTCGATGGTCAGTGCGCCGTGTGGGGGCGTGTAGCGGATGGCATTATCCAACAAGTTGCCGAACGCCCAACGCAAGCGTTTTTCATCCCCCAGCGTCACCAAGCCCTGCACGGCAATCAAGACGTGTAGCTGAAGTTGGGCGGTTTGGGCAATCTGTCGCCAATCGTTCGCCAGCGTCCACACGAA
>CAIRDJ010000415.1 GCA_903877335.1 uncultured Chloroflexota bacterium
GCAGCGATGATTCGGGAAGCGACGACTCGGGAAGTGATGATTCGGGAAGCGATGACTCGGGAAGCGATGAAAGCTCCGAAGGCTAATCATCTGTCAATAGCGTATTAAACCCGATGGGCAGGTATTCCACCTGCCCATCTCGGTCTAGTCTGTGGGGATGCCCCACCACAAAATTTTGTTATCCCCCCCGCCCGAAGCCAACGCCTTCCCGTGCGGGTGGCTTGCCAGCGCAACCACAGGCTTGGCGTGGGCAACTTGCTCAAGGCGTTTTTCGCCGGTGCGAATGTCCCAAAAGCACAGCATCCCCGCTTGTGTTCCTGCCACAATCAATTCACCCTGCCCCGCAAACACCGCCGTGCGCACATCCCCACCGCTTTCAAACGGCACTTCAATCTGCCCACTTTCCACATCCCACAACTTGACCGAGCCATCACGACTGGCGGAAAGAAAGGTGTGGGTGTTGGAATCGGGATGGAACTGGAGCGCACTCACCGCCCCATAATGCGCTTCCCAATCGTGGAGGAGGGCGTGCGTGGTGAAATCATACAGGCGAATGTGCCGATCTTGCGAGCCAACCGCCAACCACCGATGATCGGAACTGAGTGCCAACGCCGTGATCTCATCGGTGGCATCCTGCAACGCATGCACCCCGTTAGCGGTATAGATATACACAAGATGATCCGTCCCACCAGAAACCACCGCCCCATTGTGCGCCACCACAACTTTTTCTACCGCGCCACTGTGGGCATGGTAGGTTTGCACGGGGGGCATATCCACACGATAGGCGCGTAAGTCCCACACTTGCACGCTGGTGTCTGCGCTTCCGCTGGCGAGGGTGGCACTGTTGGGGGCAAATGCCACGCTCTTGAACGGGGCATCCGCATTCTTGATGAAAACCTGTCGCCCGTCCAATGACCCCACCCAGATGGCAATCCCGCCCGCGCTGGCACAAGCGAACAACCGCCCATCTGGCGACCATGTTAATTCTGAAATCCAACCGCGTGTTGCCTGTTGCATCACCCTTAAGTTCTCTAAATTGTTCTGATGTAGGGGTTGTAACATCACTGTTTCCTCTTATCCTTGTGGCACACCCAAAAGCATACTCCATCCATGTATGGGGTAGAATGATGGGCTTATGTGAATAGTAACCTGTTGATTGTTACAGTGATGACCGTTACACGATGAAAATTGGGATGAATGCACACTTGCTCACCGGACACGAAGGTGGTTATCGTGCGGCGGGCATTCATGGGTATATTTATCATTCGCTCAAGCATCTTTCCCAAGTTGCCCCCGCTGATTGGGAGTTTACGGCGATGGTAGGTAGCAAGAACGGGCATCACTTTGATGGCATCCGCATGCAACACGCGCTCCTCAATACGGAATCGCCGATGCGTCGCATTGTGTGGGAACAAGTTTTGCAACCCTTTCAACTGGGGCGGTATGATCTCTATCACTCATGGGCATTCGTGAAGCCTGTGCTTCATCCGCCCCTGCCCACCGTTGTCACGGTGTATGATTTGAGCTTCATCCATTATCCACAAATGCTGTCATGCTCGCGCCGTGCCTACCTCCAAACCATGACGCGCTACGCCTGTAGGCGGTCAACGCGCGTGATGACCATCAGCGAAAGCACCGCCCGCGATGTGGTCGCCAATTATGGAATTGACCCGTCTAAGGTGGATGTTGCCCCGTGTGGCACAGACTTTAGCATCTTCCGCCCCCTTCACGCGGAACGGTTGATTCAGTTCCGCAAGAAGAAAAACCTGCCCGATGTCTTTTGGCTCTTCATTGGCACGCTTGAACCGCGCAAGAACCTCCCCACGTTGCTCAAGGCATATGCCCAACTCACCCCCGAAAATCGCCCGTTGTTGGTGATCGGTGGGGGCAAGGGGTGGGATTATGAGGACATCTTCACCACCGTAGAAACGCTGGGCTTAAGCAACAGCGTGCGCTTCATTGGATATGTCCCCTCACAAGAATTGGCGTTGTGGTACAATAGCGCGTCGCTCTTCGTTTATCCTTCACTGTATGAGGGGTTTGGCTTACCCGTTTTAGAGGCGATGGCGTGTGGGACGGCGGTTGTGGTGGCGGAAAGCTCCTCTCTGACGGAGGTAGTAGAGGGGTCAGACGGGTTACGTGTTCCCCCGTTGGATGTTTCTGCCTGGCAAAGCGCACTGGAATACGCCCGTGACCACGAGGAGTGGCGCGTGCGTGCCGTTGAAAGTGGCTTAACGGTTGCTAAACGCTACTCTTGGAAACACACCGCTCAAGCAATTTTGGCAAGCTATCAGAAAGCATTGTGATGCAACCCGAACAACCCTCCGCTCCTCATCCTGTTTTCCACTTGCCAGCTTGGTTGGGGTTCAATGCCCAATCCCCAGAACCGATCTGGCTCAAGGTGGTCATTGACCTGATCGTGGGGTTCATCGCCTTTGGGTTGGCGTGGTTTTTGCGCTATCAGGTGCAACTCATCCGCCCGGTGCTAGAAGTCTTTCAGTCCCCGTTCAGCCTGTATTTACCCTATGTCGCCCTGTTCTTGGTGTGGATTATCGTCCAATACAGCGGGGCGGGGTTATACCGTCGGGCACGCACACGCTCCTTCATTGGTGAACTCACCATGCTTTTCAACGGCATCACCAACGCCACGCTGGTCTTGATGGCGATCAGTTTCATGACCCAAGCGCGGGGCTTCAGTCGCCTGATGTTGGTGTATCTGGTGGTGGTCTCCACTGTGTTGCTGGGACTGGTGCGGATTATACGGCGCATCATCTATGCCCAATGGCGCAAGCGTGGCATCGGCGTTCAACGCACCTTGATTGTGGGCGTGGGGGATGCCGGTCAGGCGGTGCTGCGGGTGATGTTGGCGCGTCGGTCGTTGGGGTTTGCCCCAATGGGCTATCTGGATGATGATCCCGAAAAGAGCCACAGCACGCTCGGGCGTGTGCGTGGGCTAGGCACGCTGGGCGAATTGCCCCACATCCTCACCAGCGAGTCGGTGGATTTGGTGGTGGTCACGCTCCCCTGGACACACCACAACCGCATCATGCACATTGTCGAGACGTGCCAGCGTGCCCACGTGGCGGTGCGCGTGGTGCCGGATGTGTTCCAGTTGAGCCTTAGCCGTGTGAGTTTTGAAAACCTAGACGGCATCCCCCTGCTGGGGATTGAAGCCTCCCCCTCCTTGAGCGGGGCAAAGCGCCTGTTGAAGCGCGCGCTCGATTTGTCCATCGTCACCCTGACCGCGCCGCTTTGGGTGGTGGTGATGGTGGCGGTGGCAGTTGCCATTCGCTTGGATGGCACGGGCGGGGGCGTGTTTTACAACGCCGAGCGCGTGGGAGAAAACGGCAAACGCTTCAAGATGATGAAGTTTCGTAGCATGATCCCCAATGCGGACCAGATGAAGGCGCAACTGATCGCCCAACATGGGGGAGACCCCAAGTTCTTCAAGCTGGAAGATGATCCGCGCATCACCCCTGTCGGCAAGTTCATTCGCAAGACCAGCTTGGATGAGTTACCCAACTTGTTCAATGTCATTCGTGGGGAGATGAGCTTGGTGGGCACGCGCCCCCCCACCCCGGATGAAGTCGCGCTCTATGCCGATTGGCACTACCAACGCCTCAAGACTATCCCCGGCATCACCGGTTTGTGGCAAGTGAGCGGACGGAGCGAAGTCCCGTTTGATGAGGTAGTCCTGCTCGACATCTACTACATCGAAAACTGGACGATCCGCCTCGACATTGAAATTCTCCTGCGCACCATTCCCCACGTCCTCATGCGCGAAGGGGCGTACTGACCGCGAGGTAGTACGCTAAACATGACCTTAACACTAGAACACATTTGCGCTATTGGATAATTTGTTCCGTTTTTGGTATGGTACGACGTGCCTTCATTGAAGAAAAGAGGTCAACATGACGGTATTGAGTAAGGCGGAGTTCAAGGTTGCTGATGCCCATCAGTACGACCACTCTAGCCCGGTTCGGTGGATTCTCTCCCACATTTTACGCTACTGGTATTGGTTCTTTGGGACGGCGTTTGCCTTCTTGGTGGCAAGTGCATCTGGCACCTATTCGCGCTATTTGTTTGGGGCGGCGGCAGAAGCCATCTTCAACCCCAGTATCGCGGCGTTGCCGATTGGCTTGACCATTTTAGGGTTACAACTGTTGAACGGTGTGGCAGCTTTTGTTGCTGCCATGCTCAACGAAGTCTCGGCGACGCGCCTACAAACCAACACGCGCCAAGAATTTTACACTGCGCTTTTGGGCAAAAGCCAAACTTTCCATGATCGCCAAAGCACTGGCGACCTCATGGCACGCGCTTCGGATGATACTGCGGAACTCAACCGACTGATCGCGCCGGGCTTGGAGTTTGTGTTCATTGATATTACGTTGGGCTTCATCATGCCCATGATCTTCATCGCCCTCATCGACTTCCAATTGTTGGTGATCCCGATTGCATTTGTGGGGGCATATGCGTTCTTGGTTTCACGCTATACCGAACGCTTGGGTCCGGTGGTGGGGGAACAACGCGGACAATTCGGCAAGATGAACGGTGGGCTAGAGGAGACCATCAGCGGGATTGAGGTGGTCAAGGCAAGCTCGCAAGAGATGTTTGAGCGGTTCAAGTTCCGTCGCAATGCCAGCAAGTTCCGTGATTTGTACGTTAAGCAAGGACAAATCGAAGCAACCTACCTACCCTATCTGGTCTTTTGGGTGGCGTATGGGTTGATGTTTGCGCATGTGATGCTCCTTGAACGCGCGGGGGTGGTGGGCATGGATGAGGTCATCTCGTTCATGGCGTTGGCGGCAGCGTTGCGCTTTCCCGTGTTCATCTCCAGCTTTGGCATCACCCTCATTCAACTGGGGATTGCCAGCGCAGCGCGGATCTTGGCGGTGATTAAAGAGGAAACCGAGCTAGACGAGAATAGCGGTGGGCACCACGCCACCATGCAAGGGCACATCCGCTTTGAACAAGTTGCGTTCGCATTCGATGAGCGTAGCCAAGTGTTGAATGACATTAGTTTTGAGGTGCAAGCGGGGCAAACCGTCGCCATTGTGGGGCAAACCGGCAGCGGTAAAACCACCCTCACCGAGCTGGTCAACCGCACCTATGATGTCACGGCGGGGCGCATTTTGATTGACGGCATCGACATCAAAGAATGGAACTTAGACGCGCTCCGTAGCCAGATTTCTAAGATTGAGCAGGATGTCTTTTTGTTCTCGCGCACGCTGGCGGAGAACATTGCCTTCAGTAACCCCACCGCCACCCAAGCTGACATTGAACGCGCCGCACGCGAAGCACAAGCGGACGAGTTCATCCGCTCGTTCAAAGAAGGCTATGAGACCAAAGTGGGAGAGCGCGGTGTCACGCTGTCTGGCGGGCAACGCCAGCGCATTGCCCTCGCGCGCGCCTTCATGAGCGATCCGCGCATCCTCATTCTGGATGATTCCACCAGCGCGATCGACAGTGCAACAGAGGATGAAATCCAAAAGGCGATCAAGCGTGCCCAACAAGGGCGCACGGTGTTGCTCATCACCCATCGCCTCTCTCAAATTCGCTGGGCAGACCACATCATCCTGTTAGAAAGTGGCAAGATTGCAGCACAAGGGACGCATGAGGAGCTATTACGGACTTCATCGGCTTATCGTCGCATCTTCGCCCGTTATATGACTGACCTGCCCCCACTGATGGCAGAAGCAAACTAGGAGGCACAACCATGGGCTTCATCATGGATGGTCTGGATGCAGAAGCATACGACCGTAAATACAGCGATTGGCAACTCATTCGACGGATCTTCGCTTACTTCCGCCCCCAAGCGCGGCGGATGGCAGTGGTGGTGGCGGGCTTGGTGTTGTATTCTGCCGTCACCACCCTCACGCCGATCTATCTTTCGCGCACGCTTGACCGCGCCCAATTGAACCCCGAAGCATTTGATTGGCGCGTGAGTGCGCTGGTCATCATCGTGTTGGGTGTGTTAGGTTGGTTGCTGAACGCGCTGCAACGCTGGAACACCTTCGTCGCTATCGGTGAGGTGGTCTTGAAGATTCGGCGCGATGCCTTTGATGCTGTCACCCAGCGTGACTTGTCGTTCTACGATCAGTTTGCTTCGGGCAGGATTGTTAGCCGCGTGACTTCTGACACACAGGCGTTCTCCTCCACAGTAGAACTGACCACCAACTTGTTGAGCCAAGTTGCCTTGATTGTGTTCTTGTTGGTGTATCTGTTCTCGGTCAATGTCACCCTCGCGCTGGTGACGCTTTCGATCACCCCGTTCATTGTGGGGGTGGCGTTGGCGTTCCGCGTGATTGCCCGCCGTACCATCACCGCCACCCGTCGCATCATGGCAACCGTCAACGCCCACGTTCAAGAAACTGTGACGGGGATCGGCGTGGCAAAAACATTCCGCAGGGAAGCCATGATCTATGAAGAATTTTTAGAGGTCAACCGTCAGGCGTTTTGGGTGCAATTGCGCACCGGGTTCACCTTCGCCGGCATCTTCCCCATCCTCATCACCATCGCCGGTTTGGGAACGGGGTTACTGGTTTCGGTTGGGGTGCAAATGGCACAAAACCAAGTGTTAACAGCGGGGGAGTGGTACTTGTTCATTCAAGGGTTGGAGCTGTTTTGGTTTCCGCTCACCAGCATTGCCTCGTTTTGGAGCCAATTCCAACTGGGGTTAGCGGCGGGCGAACGGGTCTTCGCGCTGTTGGATGCGGATGCAAAGGTGCAACAAACAGGCAAGAATCTTCAACCGGATCACTTCAAAGGTGAGATTGAGTTCAAGCACATGAACTTTGAATACAAAGAGGATGAGCCGGTTCTGCGCAATTTCTCCTTGACCATTGGCGCAGGCGAAACGCTGGCGTTGGTGGGGCACACCGGCAGTGGCAAGTCGAGCATCGGCAAGTTGATTGCGCGCTTCTATGAATATCAAGGCGGGCAATTGTTGATTGATGGCAATGATATTCGTGATCTTGACCTTGCCCATTTTCGCGCTGCGTTGGGCGTGGTGACGCAAACCCCCTTCTTGTTTGAGGGGACGGTCATGGATAACATCCGCTATGGGCGACAAGACTTCATTGAGGACGACACCCATTTGGATGGCTACCGACCCGGCGCAAACTCCGCCACCGATGCCGAAGTGATCGCGGTAGCAGAGCGCATCGCTGGAGGGGACTGGCTCAAATTCTTGCCAGAGGGCTTACAGACTGAAGTGGGGGAGCGTGGCTCTAACTTGTCCATTGGGCAACGTCAGTTGGTGGCGTTGGCACGGGTGATCTTGCAAGACCCGCGCATCCTGATTTTAGATGAGGCAACTGCCAGCGTTGACCCACTCACTGAGGCACTCATTCAAGAAGGGTTAGAAACCGTTTTGCAGGGGCGCACCGCCATTGTGATCGCGCATCGTCTAAGCACGATCAAATCAGCAGATCGCATCATTGTTTTGAAAAAGGGGAGTATCTTGGAGGAAGGCACACACGACAGCTTGATGTTGGGCGGTGGGCATTATGCCGAACTCTACAACACCTACTTCCGCCATCAAAGTTTAGAATACATCGAAAATGCCGAATCACTCCTAGCAACTTAGGAGCGGTTCTAGCTGGCAGGTCATCACTCGTCACCTGCCAGCTTAGTCCAGTTAGATGCCACGTCGGATCACTGGAGGGGTTGGCGGTTCGAGCTTCGGAATGAATCCGCCAGCAGGTTTTTCCATCTGGGGTAGATAGGTGGGGGTAGGATTGAAATTAGAAGGCAAATCATCCAACGAGGTCTCAATGTAATTCGGATTTTCCCGAACCATGAACGCTCCACAATCATCTGAACGCGGATCTGTCAGATAGTTGTACAATACCCCAACCAC
>CAIRDJ010000416.1 GCA_903877335.1 uncultured Chloroflexota bacterium
AGCTAGACCGTGCGAATGCTTCGGTATTTGATGCCGCACTCGAACTCACTGAAATGGTGGCTGAAGAGGTGAATTCATGAATACACTTTCGATGGGGAAATATCGTGCTCTCGGACGTGCGACCAACTCCGATGGAATTTTCAGCATTCTCGCGCTCGATCATCAAGATTCTCTTAAATGGGCAATGAATAAAGAAAACCCACAATCCGTAACATCAGTGGCGATGATAGATTTGAAACAGCGCGTAGTATCAGCTTTGATTGAGGATGTAACCGGAGTTTTGCTAGACCCAATTTATGGTGCTGGACAAGCTGTTACCGCGAATCTATTTACCAACAAAGCGTTGTTGGTCGAACTTGAACGAGCCGATTATATGCTTGAACCGCTTCCCGTTGACATTGGGATTGATCCTGATTGGCATGTCAAGAGCATCAAAATGATGGGGGCGGAGGGTGTGAAGTTATTCTATTATTATAATCCAAACGATACCGAACATGCCCAACGGCAGGATAGTGTCATTGCTCAGATCGTTGCGGACTGTACGACTTATGATATTCCCCTTTACGCTGAACCCATCTTTCGACGAATGTCGGCAGACGAATCCAAAACGGAGGCTGTGATTGAATCTGCTAAACGGGCTGAAACATTGGGCGCGGACATTCTCAAACTCGAATTTCCGGTTGATGTCCACGCCGAACCCGATACCGCGCTGTGGATGGAAGCCTGTTCCGCGTTAAGCGATGCCGTGTCAATACCTTGGGTGTTGCTGAGTGCGAGTGTAGACTATAACACTTTCACGCAACAACTTGAAATTGCGTGTAAAGCTGGTGCGAGTGGTTTTATTGTGGGGCGTGCCTTGTGGGGGGATGTCACCGCCTTGAGCGATGATGAACAACAAGCATGGTTATATTCGGTTGGACACGAACGCTTGCACGAATTACGGACAATTGCTGAACAACACGCGACTGGTTGGCACCGATTTTATGCACCACCGACCGTGACAACGGAATGGTACCGTGACTATGATCGGAGGCACCATGACTGATCGGACTCCGGTGATTGTTGGGACGGGTATGACCCCGTTTCGCGCTAATCGAGATGATTCTAACACCCGTGATCTAGCGACTGAGGCGGTACTCGCGTGTCTTAAAGATGCTCAGTTAGATGATGTCAAGCACCTTGAACATGGTCTAACAAGCTACGAAAGTGATCATTTCAATCGTCAAATGACACTTGGTGCAATTTTGCATGATACGCTCGGTCTCACCCCGTTACCGAACGTTCGTGTAGAAGGGGGTGGCGCGACTGGCGCACTTGCCCTTCGAACCGCCTATGCTTATATCATGAGCGGTTTGTGTGATTCGATTCTGGTTTATGGGGTTGAAGTCAATGGGAAAAGTATTTCATCACAGACCGCCAATCAACTGTTTGCACTCTCGGCAGATGTGGATTGGGAAATGATGGTCGGTGGAACCTATACGGCATTTTATGCTGCCATGATGCAAGCCCACATGTACCGCTATGGCACCACCGAAGCTGATTTTGCTTACGTTGCCGTGCGGAATCGTCGTAACGCCTTTGACAATCCTTATGCTCAAAAACCAATGGATATTACAATTGATGATGTGCTGAGTTCACGACCCATTGCTGAACCATACAAACTCTTTGATTGTAGTCTGCTCAGTGATGGTGCTGCCACAATTTTGTTGGCAACTCGTGAATGGGCAGAGAATCACAGCGAAACATTTATGAAACGTCCTGTTGTAGCTTTTGCGGGTACAGGCTGTGGCACCGATACCATGCGCTTAGGGGATCGCTTCCCAAACATTACGCATTTCAACGGTAAACGGATTGCTGCACAAATGGCTTATAACATGGCTGGCATTACCGACCCACTAGAGCAGATCGATGTTGCCGAACTATATGATAGTTATAGCGGGGTCGAAATCCAAGCGGTTGAAGATTTGGGTTGGGTCGCAGTTGGTGAGGGTGCCCAAGCCATTACCAGTGGCACATTTGATAAAGATGGTCAAATCCCCGTTAATTTGAGTGGGGGGCTATTGGGACGTGGTGCTCCGGTAGGGGCAACGGGAATTGCACAAGCGATTGAAGTGATTACCCGCATCCAACAAACCCCCGCTATGCAAGTGGGCTTGACGGATACCCATGCTGGAATTGGTACGATTTGTGTGGTGAATATTTTCGAGCAACGGGATTAAATCATGAGCAAAGTGACCAGTCAATTGAACCTTAAACGGGCGGAATCCCTACTGGGAACAACCGATGAATGGGTCGAATTTCGTGATATTGAAATCATCTCGTTGCAATTCTCCCAAGGGTATAAGCATAGTCTTGGCAAGTATTCCAAGTTTTTTATCGAACTAGAAAACGGCAAATTGTTCGGTACCTACTGCCCCTCATGCAATAAGGTTTATGCTCCGCCCCGCCCATTGTGCCCATCTTGTCATGAGATCACTACTTGGCAAGCACTGCCTCAAACGGGAACCGTACAAACCTATTCGATGATGCACTTTATCTCTAATGTCAATGCTGATACTGATCAACTAGAAACCCCCATTGCCTTAGTCTATGTTCAGCTTGACGATACCGACACGCTCTTTCCACACTTGTTATATTCCGATTCAGTATCCATTGGGATGCGGGTACGAGTTGCGTTTAAGACTGATCCTGTACAGCATCCCATTCATTTAATGCACTTTGTGAGGGAATAATGGCACCGAGAACCAAGAAACTCATCAACCAACCCGAAACGATTCTGCAAGACATGTTAGAGGGCATAGCAAGTGCTTACCCTGATGTCGTGCGCTTAACCGATAGTGGCTTGATTATACGTGCCACTCCCAAAACTACGGGGAAAGTGGGCTTGGTCATTGGTAATGGAACGGGGCATGAACCCGCTATGATAGGCTTGGTCGGGCAAGGTTTATTCGATGTGAATGTGCCCGGCGAAATCTTCGCAGCACCGGGACCAGATCGGATTGTGGAGGGCATCAAAGCTGCTGACTTGGGTGGCGGTATACTGGTGTGTGTGAGTCATCATGCGGGTGATTTAATGAATGCTGAAATGGCTCTCGAATTGTGTGAACTTGAAGGTCTTGAAAATGTTGATATGGTGGTGCTATATGATGACATTTCAAGTGCTCCCAAAGGTAGCGAACCTGAACGACGTGGAACGGCTGGGTTGTTCTTCGTATGGAAGATGCTCGGTGCTTACGCTGAAGGTGATGTTACGTTAGCAGAGTGTAAAGCCCTCGCTGAAAAAGTACGTGACCATACCCGTACCCTTGCGGTAGCGATCACCCCCGGCACCAATCCAGTTACTGGTCAAGTTATGTTTGAACTCCCTGAAGATGAGTTAGAAATTGGCATGGGTGTTCATGGTGAGATTGGGCAAGGGCGGCAAAAACTCACCACTGCAGATGATCTCATTGACGCGATGTTACCACCAATCCTTGAAGATTTGCCATTTACGGCAGGCGATGACGTGCTTGTTTTCATCAATGATGGTGGCAGTATGACGCAGATGGAATTATTTATTTTATATCGGCGCGTTGCACAACGTCTTGAGGAACACAGCATCAACGTGTATTCAAGCTATATTGCGCCCTATGCGACCACCCAAGAAATGGCGGGGTTTGCGCTCTCACTGTGTAAAGTAGATGACCAACTAAAAGCCTTGTGGGATGCCCCCGCTATTGGTGCCAATGTTCGGATGGTCAAACCATGATTACGGCAGATGATCTCAAAAGGATGCTTCAGGCAATCAGTGATTTGCTCAATGCACATGTTGATGAGTTGAATCAACTGGACGCGAATTTAGGGGATGGGGATCATGGAACCGGAATTTCAACTGGATTCACTTCTGCTAGTGAGGCAGTCATCACCCAGAATACCCCCACCGAGGTTCTCAAAGTAGCTGCATCAGCCGTAATGAATCGTATGGGTGGATCATCGGGGGCATTGTTTGGCACCTTGTTGCTGAAAGCGGCACTGACCGTTAAGGATCATATGGAGCTATCGCCCGTTCAATTTGCCGATATGTTGATAGCGGGTAAGGATGGTGTCGCCCAACGTGGGAAAGCCCAACCCGGTGACAAAACGATGTTAGATGCGCTGGTACCGGCTACTACTGGTTTTAAGGATGCCATCATTAACGGGCAATCATTCATTGATGCTTTGGCGGTTGCGGTGGAAGCAGCTGAATTGGGTGCCCAAGCCACCGCTACTATGCAAGCAAAATTTGGACGCGCCAAATTTCTTGGCGAACGTTCGATTGGTCATATTGATCCGGGCGCACGCTCAACCACCCTCATGTTCCAAGCTATCTATACGTATTGGGAGAATACACATCATGGCGAAGCATAAGCTACGTGTTGGTTTTGTTGGACTATCATTAAATGCCTACTTTGCTGAGAAGTATCGTTACCGCGAACGCTCGATTGAGGGGCTTGAACAACTTGCCCAACAGTGGGATTTCGAACTCATTGCCATTGCCGATAAGCTGGCATCCGAAGCCGATTCCATCCGCGTCGCGAACGAACTGCGGGACAAACAAATTGATTTCTTGCTGATTCAGAATAGTTCTATCAGCGTTGGAGACCAACTGTTGCCACTTGTTGACGTTGCACCACGAATTGGTTTATGGTCACTCCCCGATCCCACCCTTGAAGGTGATGTACAAATTCACTCATTGGTGGCTTTGAATGAACATGCCAGTATTTTGAAACGCTACCTGCGTCATAAAGCGATTCCATTTAAGTGGTTTTATGACCATGCCGATACCGAAATGTTCCAAACACGCTTTGAAGTCACGGTGCGTGCGCTCACCGCGATTAAGAATTTTGAGCTAGGGCGCGTTGGTTGGATTGGCGGTGTGTCGCCGGGCTTTTTCAATATGCAAGTTGATCCCCGTAAACTCCATGAACGCTTGGGGATTCGCGTTGGTGAACATGAAATGGGGGAACTCGTCCGCCGTGCCGAAGGCTATGATGAGCCTGTTGTTGCCCAAATTGCGTCTGAAATGCGCGGAGGTGCTACCGAAGTTACAGTGCGTTCCGAAGCCGCATTTAACCGTGTCGCACGAATTTATCTAGCACTCAAGGATATGAGTGTGGAATACGGCTATGATGCTCTATCAATGCAATGTTGGTCAAAGATTCAAGACCTTTACAAAGTCGTGCCGTGTATGGCATATAGTTGGCTCGGCAGTGAAGATGGCATTGCGGTTGCTTGTGAAGGTGATTTACAAGGTGCGTTAAGTATGTATTTGCTCAATTTGTTGAGCGAGTCAACGCAATCCTCAACCTTGCTTGATCTGGCAGCCCTTGACCCACAAACCAACTATATGATGATGTTTCATTGTGGGGTAACACCGCGTCATTTTAGTAATCAAGATGGCATCAAATGGGTTGACCACACCACTCTAGGGCGTAATACAGATGTTGAACCTGTCGGTGTGGCGGGTGACCATATCTTTGCCCCACAAGAAGCCACGACCATCAGCTACTTGGGCGATGACGGTTCCAGTTTATTGGTGTTGCGTTCCAGTATTATTGAACATAATCTGAAAGGTTTTGATGGAACACGCGGGTGGTTTAACCAGTTTGAATTAAATAAAGAATCCATCGACATTTGGGACTTAATCAACACCCTAACAGTACGTGGACATGAACATCACTTCGCAGTCGGGATCGGTGACGTAACCGATGCCTTGATGGAATTCGCGGCATGGAAAAACTTACGTTTAATTGAAAAAGTGCCCTATGCGAATTACCTCCAACTTGAAGGGGTGAATGTATGACGGATGCTCTAACCACGCAACAACGTCAATGGGTTGTCGTAGCATGGTTAACGTATGCCGGATTTTATCTGGGGCGTTTTAATCTTAGTCCAGCGGTGCCAACTATTGCAGAAGACCTAAATGTATCACTGGGTACGGTGGGGATTTTAGGGAGCGTGTTCTTCTGGTGTTATGCTGTTGGGCAAATCATCAGTGGACAACTTGGCAATATTATACGTCCTAGAATCATGATCTCTGCCGGAATGCTTTTGGTAATTATTGCCAATCTGCTTTTCGCCTTTGGTTCAATCTTGTGGGTGTTGACGCTGATTTGGGCGATCAACGGGTTTGGACAATCAGCAGGTTGGGGGCCCATGTTGCGTATTTTGAATACTCGTTTATCAGTTTCCCAGCAAAAACGGTTGTCCCCTATATTCTCAATGACGTTTCAAATTGGAACCGCTGCGGCATGGGCATTAGCAACGGTAATGATTTATTTCATGGGGTGGCGTAGTGCCTTCTGGATGCCCGCCATCATCCTTTTAGGTTGGTTAGTCGTTTGGTGGTGGTATGGTTTAGATGCCGACGTTGCTACAACGCAGACCGCTTATGAATTTAGATTTTCCGACCTGATAACCGATCTACGTCAATTTGCTTTTCCCCTGATTGCCGCCTCATGTACAGGCTTTGTCTATATTAGTTTTCAGCTATGGTTGCCCACCTTATTGGATGCAACGGACTTTTTGCCCGAATTGGTTGTACTCAGCATTACCGCCATTATCCCTCTGATTGGTATACTGGGGATGCAACTAACCAGTATTTTACTTGGCAGGGGTTGGAACGTTTTCGACATCAACCGCATATTGCTGATCTTGATGGCCGTGGCGTTATTGGCGGCTGGCTTTACACGCGACATCGTTCAACTCGTTTTGATAACGGTAGGGGTTCTCTTGGGTAGTGGGCTAATTGGTTTGTTTTTGAGCACGCTGCCCATTCTAATTGGTGAACAAAGGGTGTCGTCAGCGGCGGGGTTATTTACGGCAAGTTGGAGTATCGCGGGTGGTTTCTCTAGTATTGTCGTTGGCACTATCGTAGACCGTCAAGGGTGGGGCGGGGTTTATCCGCTGTGGGTAGGGTTGCTTGTTGCCGCCCTTATTGCAATTGTGATTACACAGAATCAACATAAACAACAGGAGCGTATCGCATGAATCAAGGACCGTTAGCAGGTTTACGCGTAATCGACCAAACCCAAGCTCTCGCTGGACCCTATTGCACCATGATGTTGGGGGATATGGGAGCGGATGTTATTAAGATCGAACGTCCCGGAGTGGGCGATCAATCCCGCCAATGGGGGCCACCTTACCTCGGAGATCAAAGCACGTATTATTTGGCAGCCAATCGTAATAAACGGGGCATTGCCCTGAACATTGCCAAGCCCGAAGGACAGGATATTCTGCATCGCTTAATTGCTGATGCCGACATATTTGTGACCAATCTTTCGACCCGTGCATCTCTCAAAAAATATGCAATGGACTATGACACGCTACACGAAATTAACCCACGTTTGATCTATGCATCCATTAGTGGCTATGGACGTTCGGGCCCACGCGCTGACCAACCCGGTTATGATCTTGTGGCACAAGCTGAGTCCGGCACGATGTCGCTGACTGGTGAAGTAGATGGCGCACCAATGCGTTTTCCCACCCCAATGGCTGACCTAACGTGTGGACTATTTACCTTGATCGGGATTTTAGCGGCACTCAATGTACGTCATCAAACGGGCGAAGGACAGTGTATTGATCAGTCACTCCAAGAAGGACAGCTTACTTGGCTAGATAATTATGCGGGTGAATATTTTGGAACAGGGACACCACCGCAACGGATGGGGAATCGTCATCCTCAAATTGCGCCTTATGAAGCCGTTCAAGGTTCAGATGGCGAATGGTTTATTCTAGGGGTTGGGTCTGACAATGTGTGGCGTTCATTCTGCGAGTTAGTCGGTCAGTCTGAGCTAGCGACCGATGAACGCTTCGCCACAAACGTAGACCGCATCTACAATTATGCGAATCTCATGCCCATCGTGCGGGACATTATTAAGCAACGCCCGGTTGAGGAATGGCTTAATGTTTTGCGACAAGGAGGTGTTCCCGCGGGTCGTATCAATTCAATTGACGAGGCATTGGATGATGCACATTTACGAGAGCGTGGAATGATTGTCCAATTAGAACACCCTCTATTGGGTATGGTGCGGTCAATTGCAACTCCAGTGCATATGTCTGAAACACCCCTCCAATATTTTCGACACCCGCCCCAACTTGGTGAACACACTGATGAAGTGATTTCGGAGCTTGGTTTCGATACAACACAACTTATGCAACTCAGATCGGGCGAGGTAATTGCATAATCAAAGAATTTCCAATTGGTAAAATGTAGGTGCTTACTATGGTTTAATCATTCACAATTTGATGTACCCGAGCAATGGACAGACCATAGCTATCGGCTAACTGTGCCAGCGTGTAACCAGTTTGATATTCCAGCAGGATCGACTGGTTGCGTGTTTGCCGAGCGATGACATCGGCATCCTTTTGTGGTTGATTATGGTATATTCGATACAGCGAGTAGGCGGTAGCGACTTCAAGCGTGCAACATCCCCTGATTTCGAGGCCGTTGGGGGCATAGGACGCTGTACTGACCCCTGAGAATGGACACGATGCTAAATGCAGTATCATAGTCCATGAAAGGGAGTAGTCAGATGAGTATGAGACGTAAGTTTACCGCAGAGTTCACGAGCTAGGTCGTGCTGCAACTGCTGTCAGGCGAGAAGAGCATGGTGGAGCTGTGCCGCGAACATCAGCCCACATCGCAGATGGTTGGTAACTGGAAACAGCAGTTTCTGGCCGCCGCGCCGCAGGTCTTTGAGCAGGGCAGCGCAGACAACGAGGAGCAAGCACGCATCGCCGAACTGGAGCGGATGGTCGGGCGACTGACAATGGAGCTGGAAATCGCAAAAAAAAGCCTCCAGCTTGCTGGATGGGATGCGGCGCAGAAACGGACAGCAGCCATGACCATGCAGGCGGATTACCCGGTGAAAACCATCTGTGAGGTGCTGGACTTGCCGCGCAGCAGTTTCTATCACCGTGCGAGTGAAGGCGATGATCCCGACCTGCGAGTTGCGCTGCTCGACCTAGCAGGTCAGTATCCGACCTATGGCTATCGGCGCCTGACAGCCCTGCTGAAGCGAGCGGGCTGGTCGGTCAATCACAAGCGCATCCAGCGCATGATGGCGCAAATGGGGTTGCAGCGCCCGGTCAAACGGCGCAAAATGCGCACCTCTGACAGCCAGCACGACTTTCCGCGCTATCCCAACCGGGTTGGCGGGTTGGAAATCAGCCGTCCGGATCAGGTGTGGGTGGCAGACATCACCTACATCCGCCTAGAACGCGATTTCGTCTATCTGGTCGTCATCATGGATGTCCATACGCGGGCAGTGCGCGGCTGGCATCTGAGCCGCTCGCTGGATCGGGAACTGACGCTGATGGCGCTGCGGCGCGCATTGGCGGATCGTGTGCCCGACATCCATCACAGCAACCAGGGCGTGCAATATGCCTGCGGTGACTACACCGACCTGTTGCGCGAACATGGTGTGCAGATCAGCATGGCGGCGGTGGGCAAGCCAGAGGACAACGGCTACGCTGAACGGCTGATGCGGACAATTAAAGAGGAGGAGGTCGATTTGTCGGAATACGAGGATTTCCACGACGCTTACCGCTCTATCGGGCGCTTACTGGATGAGCTTTATACCCAGAAACGCATTCACTCGGCGCTGGGTTATCTCACCCCGGCTGAATACGAGGCAGATTGGTTAACTCGCCAACCAGAACCCGTGTTAGCACAAGCGCAGGCACTTTTGTGTCCAGCTTTTGGGGGTCACTACAAGGATTTGCGGTGAGGTTCACAAAGGTTTCAACTTTTATTTTATTTCCTCCGCCTATGGATAATCTGGTGAATTCGCGCATTTGACAGATCATATAGACTAGCGAGTTCTGGAATACTGAACCCCTCTAAATACTGCTGGCGAACTCGCTCATTACGTTCTGTATTCGTTAAGGTGATTGTCACCTCAACACGTCCGCGATAGAATGCTCCTAAGAAGAACCAGGCGGCTTGTGCCAAATCTTGCAAAACGTGGCGAGGTGTGTGTCGGAATCCCGTTGGGGGCAACAACACTCAAGAGTTTCTCTTGAGTGTTTTTTATTTCTGGGGGTGGGTGGGGCGAATTCACTCC
>CAIRDJ010000417.1 GCA_903877335.1 uncultured Chloroflexota bacterium
AGAGGCGGTCAGCAGCAATGTGATGCCCATGATTGTCGATGAACCCGCAACGATCAGAATCTCCGTCAAACGCCAAGCCTAAATCTGCGCCAACTTCTACCACCTTCGCCTCAAGGTCTTTGGTCATTTCGGTATCTTCAGGATTCGGCAAGTGATTGGGGTACGTGCCATCCGGCTCACAATATAAACACACGACCTCTGCGCCTAGCTTTTCTAGCACGCTTGGAACGTAACTTCCGCTTAAGCCGTTGCCAGCATCTAAGACCACCTTGAACTTGCGTTCCAGTTTGACCTTGCCACCGATTGTCTCCATGTGTTTATGGATCATGTCGAAGTCTTGAGACACCACCCCCTCACCCACCGAGAAAGCATCAGCTTGGATGATTTGTAGCAGGTCTTGGATTTGGTCGCCGGATAGGGCAAGTTTGCCGTATGCCATCTTGATCCCGTTATATTGCGTGTTGAGGTGACTGCCGGTAATCATCACGCCCGCCCCCACCCCGATATAACTGGCGGATGCAAAGTAAACGGTTGGGGTCAGAACTTCGCCAATATCGGTTACATTGATTCCTGTTGAAGCCAAGCCCGCAATCATTGCTGCCTTCAAGGCGGGCGAGGTCAAACGATTGTCGCTCCCTACGAACACTCGATCAGTGCCGAACTGGGCGGGTAGGTATGTCCCTAATGCTTGCCCCACATAGTGCGCCAAGGATGGGGTGAGCTGTGCATCTTCCCCAGTGGCAACTCCACGAATATCGTATTTACGAAAGATGGTGCTAATAACCTTTGGCATGAAAATCCTCCAATGTCTGTTGTATTGCCGAAAAATAAGGTTTTGCATTGCGATAAAGTGCAGTGGCGGAATCTCGCAAGGTGATCCCACGCCCACCCACCAAAACACCGTTTTTCCGCGCGACCAAGCAATCCAAGATAGGATGGGTGGCGCGATCGAGCGCGCGAGCGGTGCTGTAACCTAGGATGTTGATGCTCTCCTGGATAGATTCTAAAATGAGGTTAGAAGTTTTGATGGTCTTTTCATACAGGAATGCCAGAACGTTCGCCATACTTTGGTTGTCCATCACGTAGATCAGATACAGATGAGCGGTACGCCACCCACCCCATAAGGTTGGTTGCCCACTGTTATTGTAGCCAAACCACGTCAACAAAATATCTGGACTCACTTGATGAACACTCGCTTGTAAAACAGCGATCCACGCATGCAATGCCATATCGGACGGGTCGATGGGTTTCATCTGCTCACTCCCCTACTTGGATGGTCTGACCATTCACAACCGCTTCAAATGTTAAACCGTGATGGTTGGTTTGATAAAGCACCTTGACCTCTGTTGCTGCTGGTGGATTTGCTTTGAGGAGAAAGTCCGCTAACGGTTCACGGACGGTGCGCCGAATAATGCGGCGCAAGGGACGTGCGCCATATTCGGGTTCATTGTTTTGGGAAAGCATCCACTGTTTCGCACTATCATCAAACGTGAGGGCTAAACCACGATCGCCTGCCATCTTAGCTTCTTGTTTCAACAACAACCCCAGAATTTGATAGAGGCTATCGTTATCGAGAGCGTTAAACATGATGACTTCATCTAAGCGATTGATAAATTCTGGGCGGAAGAATTCACGCACTTCTACCATCGCCTGTTCGCGCACTGCTTCGGTAACGATCGGCACAGCTAGTTGACGTGCGCCCAAGTTGCTGGTGAGGATAATCACGGTTTCACTAAAACGTGTGGTGTTCCCACGCCCATCCGTCAAGCGTCCTTCATCAATCACTTGCAACAGAATATCCAAGATGCGTGGGTGGGCTTTTTCCACTTCATCAAACAAGACAATTGAATAGGGTTGCTTGCGCACTCGTTCGGTGAGTTGACCGCCAACTTCGCTATCCACATATCCACTGGGAGAACCGATCAAACGGTTTAAGCTACTTTCATCTTGAAACTCAGACATATCTAAGGGCAACATGGCATCTTCACTGCCAAACATGAACTCCGCCAAGACCTTGCTTAACTCTGACTTCCCCACCCCTGTGGGACCCAAGAACAAAAACGCCCCTACTGGACGCTTGGCATCCTTCAAACCGACCCGCGCTGTTTTGATGGCGCGTGAAATGGCAAGCACGGCTTCATTCTGACCGATCACCCGTTCTTGTAGATATTCCACCATGCTGGCATATTTCAGGCGTTCATCCTCACCCAGTTTATTGACGGGTATGCCGGTCATCTGACTGATAGTTAGGGTGACATCCTCCGCATCCATCGTTTCAGAGTTATTCACACTGGGGCGGAAAGCCAAGTGG
>CAIRDJ010000418.1 GCA_903877335.1 uncultured Chloroflexota bacterium
GATTCGCTTAGCGGTTGAGTATGGCACACCCCAACACTGGGAACAGATGGAAGCGGTACTGTGCGAATTAGTGCAAGTGTACACCCCGCTCACAAACGAGCACCTGATTCACATTGATGAACGTTGCCACCACATCATCTATCAGGCAACTGGCAACCGCTTTCTGCACGATACGCTTTCGACCTGGTACGCGCTTAGCTTGCGCTTGTGGTATTTTTACATCCGTGAGTTGGGGGACATGCACCCAACCATTCATGAGCATCAGTTCATCTTAGAGGCTTTGCGGTCAAAAGATGAGGAGTTGGCAACCCGTTTGATGGTGGCACACATTGGAGAGTTTCAAGCACAGATTCACAGTGCCATGTTGGGAATGAGAAAAAGACTGTAGGCGTGCCTCGTGAAAGACACGCCCAACAGCATCACTCGGCTTTACATCTTGAGGCGTTCCATACCCTGGTCATATACGGGGTCAGAAATCACCGTTGCGGCATAACGTTCAGCAAAGTAACCCACCTCAAGCGCAGTTCCTTCAACCGCGTACTCTAAGGGTAAGTAAGCAAATGCCAATTGTTTTCCATACGAATAGCCATAGTTGGAAGTCATGATGTGGCTGATGACTGCATCCCCCGCATAGACAGGTTCATATCCAAAGGTTGTTGCACCCTCAATTGCCAAACAGCATAGCTTCTTCTTGAGCTTATCTTTCGCCGCAAGGGTCGCCTCGCGCCCGATGAAACCACCCTCTTTCTTGAAGCGTGCTGTCCAAGATAAGCCAGCTTGATACACATTATACTCGGTGTAGATGTCCCCACCCCACAAGCGATAACCTTTCTCAAAGCGGAGGGTATCCATACAAGCCGCCCCAACAGCGACCATCTCGAACTCACGCCCTGCTTCCCAGATCATGTCCCAAACAGGCAACGATTGATCGGTAGGAATGTGCAACTCCCAACCCAGTTCACCCACGTAAGAGATGCGCATCGCATATACGCGCGTTGACCCAATCTCAATCCAGCGTCCACCATAGTAGGGGAAGCCCTCATGGCTCATATCGTCAGCAGTAACTTTTTCCATCACCTTACGCGCATTGGGTCCCCAAATACCAAGTGCAGAATACAACGCGGAAACATTGTTCACCTGTACGCTACCATCTTGGGGAGCTTGGGCACGTACCCACGCCATATCGCGGTTGATGCTTCCTTCACCCACAAACATCCAATAGCTATCCTCGCTCATCCGCGCCACTGCTAGATCGCGCTTGATTCCGCCCTTGGGAGTTAGCCAACAGGTGTAAATCACAGACCCCACCGGGCGATCCATCTCATTGGTGCAAAGCCAGTTCACAAACTTGACCGCCCCGCTCCCCTTGACCTCGATGATCGAAAGCGCAGTGAGATCAAACACGCCTACGTTATTGCGCACTTCAAAATGCTCAACCGCTTGAATGGGCGACCAGTATTGTGCTGCCCATCCCTCACGCGGGGGAATTTGATCGGCATATTTTTCCAGCAGGGGCGCGTTAGATTCGTACCAGTTGGGAACTTCAATGCCGGCTGCTGGCACTAAATGCCCGCCCAATTCCACATTGCGCTCGTGGAAGGGAGAGTAGCGCACATTGCGAGGAAGGGTTGTAGGTTTACGAGGATGAACAATATCATAAACCTCAGTATAGTTGCATTGGGTGATCTGCATGATGTAATTGCGCGTGGTTTGATAAGCATGGAAGCGGTTCACGTCACACGCACGCAAATCTTTTTCAGATTCACCATAGACCATCCATTCTGCCAACGCCTTGCCAACCCCGCCCGCGTGGGTGATCCATGAAGCGACACACGCCCAAACCCCCTTGACGGTGGGCATCTCCCCCATGATGGGATAGCCATCAACAGAGAAAGCGAACATCCCGTTGATAGCGTGTTGGAGTTGTTTGCCTGCATACGCTGGCATCATCTCATCAGCGAGTTTACGCGCTTCTATATAGTCTTCTGGGGTGAAGGGTTTGATGGCGGTTTTGGGCAAATCATAGGGATTAACGGGCAAGGGTCTATGGTAGTAGCTTCCTACGCCCAATTTGTTCCAGTGGTGGCGGTAGTACATGGTGACATCCAAATCGCGGATGAGGGGCAAAACTGCTTCATGATCGCGGTTAGTGGGGTCAAACTGGCTTAGCTCGTCCATCGGTTCAGAATAGGTGTAATGATGTTCAAAGGCAAGCAAAGGCATTGCCATGCCAATCTTGTCCCCTAGCACGGGTCCCCAGATATTGGTGGCAAGGATGACATATTCGCACTCAATCCGCGCCATCTCCGGATTGTTGGTGAGCAAGGCACGGACACGTCCGTTCACAATTTCCATATCGGTGACGGTTGTATTGGGGTATGCCTTTGCCCCGCCAATGCGTTCCGCTTCTAAGAGCAACGATCCAGACGCGCCCGCCCCAGAAACCAAACACGAATTAGGGATGTGCAACACGCCCTTAAACGCCTGTGGATTAATCATGTTCCAGTGTTGCTCTTGTACCTCTTTGGCAGTGAGCAAGTGCGTTTCAATGCCATAAGACTGTGCCGCGCTGTGTAGACGTTTCATATCTGCCCAGCGAGCATCCGTCCGCGCTAACTCAAAACTACCTACAGGGTTGTGGGTACGCCGAAACTGATTGAACTCTGGCAATTCAGCATACAATTTAGTCGAGTATTGCGCGAAGTCTGCCATGAGTTTGGAGTGATTGATCGCCGCCACCCCACCCGGAGCGTGTGAGGTAGAGCCATCATTTTCGTAGAGATTGCCCTTATCCACTAGGATAATGTCGCGCCAACCTAACTTAGCGAGGTGATAGGCAATTGATGCCCCAATCATCCCTGCGCCAACAATTACAACTTTTGTTTGAACAACTTGCATTTTTTACGTCTCCTTTTAAGGTTCGTTGATGAATTATTTACCTCTGATTTCGCGCTTACGACGCGCCATGAAGTCACGCAATGCCTCATCAATAGCGGGGTCAAGCGTGGGGGCTTCATACTCATTCAGCATTTGTTTGAACTTGGTGTTAGCACGTTGACTAGCCGTCAATGAACCGCGCTCTTCCCATTGTTCAGCAGAATCATAATCGAACATTTCCGCACGATAGAACACATTGCGGAAGCGTTCCATAGTGAAAGGCGTTCCAAGATGGTGCCCGCCGGGAGGGACGGCTTTGATCGACTCCATAGCAAACTCTTCATCAGAGAAATCGACCGGTTGCAAGAACTTATGGAACATCCCCAAGATTTCGCTATCTAGGATGAACTTCTCATAGCCTGCTGCCAAGCCACTCTCTAGCCAACCTGCCGCGTGTAACACGTAGTTCCCCTGTGAGAAGATGCCGGGCAACATTGCCATCACTGATTCATACGCCCCTTGGGCGTCATCAATCTTCGAGCTGGCATACATGCCATTGCCACGGAAGGGCAAGTTATACTTGCGTGCCAATTGGCGACTGATGATGGACGACTGTTGGCTTTCTGGCGCGCCCATGACGGGTGCTCCACTTTGTAGATCTATCGTGGTTTGGAACGACCCATAGATAACAGGGCAACCCGGATTGACCAATTGGATGAAGGCAATGCCGGCGAGTGCTTCTGCATTGAGTTGGGCCACTGTGCCAGCAATAGAAACGGGACCCATCGCCCCAGACAGGATGAAGGGTGTCACCATGATTGCCTGCCGCGCCTTCGCATTCACGATCATGGATTCAAGCATGCGATCATCCAAGCGGCGCGGGCTACTCACGTTGATGGTGATGAGGAGACCGGGGTTCTCTCGGATTGCCTCTGCACCGTAAAGAATCTCCGCCATTTTGACCACATCTTCTGCTGGAACACGCCCAATGCTGGAGCCAAAAAATGCCTTGTCGGTATATTTGGCGTGGCTATAGGTGATGTCAAGGTGGCGAGTGGGCACTGGCTCATCGTTCGGTTCACAGATGATGCCGCCGCCATGATGTAACCATGGGGTCATGTAGGTGAGTTTGATGAAGTTCTGAAGGTCTTCTAGCTTGGCGGCTTGTCGCCCACGATCTAAATCAAAGGTGAATGGAGGTCCATAAACTGGCGCAAAGGTCAACACTTCGGGGCTAATCAGGGTGTTGTTGTTGGGGTTACGCGCCAACAAGGTGAATTCTCTGGGAGCTTGTCCGATGATTTCCATCAGATGATCGGGATCAAAGTAGGCGATATTATCATCATCCACTTTAATGCCACTCGCCTTCAAGATTTCTACAGACTCGTCATGGTAGAAAGCAAGACCGGCTTCAGACAAAATCTGCATAGACTTCTGATGAATCTTTTCGAGGACTTCTTCATCAACAAGTTCATAGGCAGGTGTCTTAAACACAGGTTGGGGCACCCGCGTCACACGGCTTTCGGCACTAACAACACGTTCACGTCTGCGGCGACGCGGTTCGGATTCATTAACTGCATGGGTCATTTGGAGGGTCTCCGTGGAAGAAAAAGAATCAATAGTATTCAACAGCATTCAATGCTAGTGTAAGGGTGTGATGGATGCCATAGTGCTACACTCCAATATTCAATCCGTTTTTTTGTGTGCTGAATTGATAGAAACGAAATCGTGATCGTAAAGCCCCTCAGTGACCTTGTTGTTTTAGACATGACCCGCATTTTAGCCGGACCGCTTTGCACCATGATCCTTGCTGACTTGGGCGCAACAGTCATCAAGATTGAAAACCCACAAATTGGCGATGACACCCGTGAGTGGGGTCCACCTTGGCTAGGAGATGATGATAACCGCCAAAGTGCCTATTTCCTCAGCGTCAACCGTAACAAAAAAAGCATGACAATCAACCTAAAAAATCCACACGGGATTGAGATCATCCGTCAGTTGATCTTACAAAGCGATGTCCTTGTTGAGAATTTCAAAGTCGGGCAAATGGCAAGCTATGGGTTGGGATATGCAGATGTCCATTCGATCAACCCTCGCATGGTGTATTGTAGCATCACAGGCTTTGGGCAAAGCGGGCAATATAGCACACGACCGGGCTATGATTATGTGATTCAAGCAATGAGTGGGTTGATGTCCATCACAGGCATGCCGAACCAAGAACCGCAAAAGGTTGGGGTAGCTATAGCCGATGTCATCGCCGGGTTATATGCCGCCAACGGCATTCAAGCCGCCCTGCGCTTTGCCCGCTTGAACGGTGTGGGGCAACATGTGGACATCAATTTATTTGAGACCCAGTTGGCGTCGTTGGTGAATATCGCCAGCAACTATCTAGTTACGCACCACGTCCCACAACGTTTAGGCAATAGCCATCCGAACATCGTTCCTTATCAGGTGTTCCAAGCACAAGATCAAGGATTTGTGGTGGCGGTTGGAAATGATCGACAGTTTAAGGCGTTGTGTCACTTACTTGAGTTAGAGGGCTTGGCAACCGATTCGCGGTTCAACACCAATTCAGCACGGGTTATGCACCGCGACACTTTAATCCCCATCCTTGCCGAACGATTCTTACAACGCACTGCTTCAACATGGGTGGAAGCCTTGCTAGAGGCAGAGATTCCAGCAGGACAAATCAACACGGTAGAACAGGCATTGAATGATCCGCACATTAAAGAGCGTGGGCTAATCGGAACCATGCCCCTTAGCAATGGCGAAAATTGGTCATACGTGGGTTCTGCCATTCGCTTGAGTGAAACCCCTACCGAGCCTTATTCTGCCCCCCCTAGCTTAGGTGAACACACGGGTGAAATCCTACAGCATTGGTTGAATTATGACGCTGAACAAATCCAACACCTCAAACAAGCGGGCGTCATTGGATAACCTGACCGAGCGTTGTGTGGCTTTAGATAGGTGACAATTTGCATAGATGTGCATGACATTTTATTACCCTGCTTGTGCAAAACTTGTAAACAGATTTTCACAGGGAAGGAAATGTCATGAGAAATACACTTGTTTTCGCACTATTCGTAGCCTTTTTATCAACGGTCGGTTGTGGCAGACAATTACCAGATGTTGTGCCCACCACCGTTGCTGAAGCCGTTACAGAAGTGCCAACAGCAGTGAAAGCAGAAGTTACTGTTGCCGCAAGTGCAACTGCCACGATAGAAGCAACCGTAGGGGCAGAATTAGACTGGGCAACCTTGATTGCTGATGCCGACCCTGCTCATGGTGAGGTGTTGTTTGGCACATTCTACGCAGAAGCCTCATTCGCTTGTTCTAACTGCCACAACAACGCATCTGAAGATCGCCTAGTTGGACCGGGATTGTTGAACATTGCCGAACGTGCAACCACCCGTGTCGATGGCATCAGTGCCGAACAATACATCTTCACCTCAATCTTACACCCCAACGATTACCTTGTAGAAACTTACGTCGCCGACCTCATGCCCAAAGTGTATGGGGACTTGCTCAGCGAGCAAGAGCAATATGACCTTGTCGCATATCTAATCACACTCAAATAGTGGCATCAAAAAAGGACTAGCATGATGACTGAACAACCCGAAGCGCAAGTAGCAGAACAGCAAACATCAACCGATACCCCGCCCACCGAAACGTATGGTGAACCCAAAGGGGCATTCTTATTCGTCGTCTTGATGTTGGTGTTTTATGTCAGTTATTGGTTCGTGAATTGGATTCAAATCTTTGTTTTGAGAGGGCTTTAAGATGTCTACGATGCCACGCGATCAACTCCATTTGGATCGATACGAAAAGCAATGGCTCTATATGATTACCATTGCGCTAGGGGTTTTCTTCGCCTCGTTGTTAGCAGGGGCAATTATTTTCGGTGTACAACCGGCAGGCGCAGGTGGGTTTGTGAATCCACAAAAGTTGAATGAAACTATGTTCGCACAACCCGGCGTGCGCCACATGGGAGGCAATCGTTACGAAGTGGTGTTGCTGGCGCAGGCGTGGTTTTTCAACCCCGCGCTTATCACCTTGCCAGAGGGGGCGGATGTCACCTTTTACGTCACCAGTTCGGACATTACACACGGATTCATGATCGAACACCACAACGTGAATTTTGAGGTTGTGCCCGGTCACATCGCCCGCGCTCAAGTGAAGTTTAATCGTGTGGGAGAGTTCAAGATTTTGTGCCACGAATATTGTGGGACAGGTCATCACATCATGCACGCAACCATTCGCGTTGAAGCAAATCCAGAGGCTTAAGGAGAATTCACAATGGCTACTTTACAACCCACTTTTGATGACATTCAAGCTGAAAACAAGGCGATTCAATTTCCGAAGAATCTCTTGCTAGAAGCAGAACGCTACCATGTTGGCGTACATTTATTCGTTGCGTTCCTTGCCCTGTCAATCGGTATCCTGCTGGGTCCCTTCCAAACATTCCGCCGCGCCCCTGCGCTACAGTGGGAAATTCCGTTCTTTAGCTACTATTATCAAGCATTGACCTTGCATGGCGTTTTGAATGCGCTGGTGTTCACCACGTTCTTCATCATGGGAACATCGTACTTCGTCTTTCAACGGGCGATCGGTCGTCCTTTGAAGAGCATCACCTTCATCTGGGTATCGTTCTGGACGATGTTCATCGGGATGGTTTTAGCTGGCTATGGGATTCTAAGTGGTCAGGCGAATGTGCTGTATACTTTCTACCCCCCCATGCAAGCTAGTTGGACGTTTTATCTCGGGTTAGCATTGGTCATTGTGGGGTCTTGGATTGGCGTTTGGCACACCTTCATCACCTATTTTGAATGGCGTGCAGACAACCCCGGCAAGCGTCTCCCGTTGGCGGCGTTCGCCATTTTAGCAAACTTCATGATGTGGTTCAGTGCCTCACTTGGGGTTGCCATTGAAGTCTTGACCATGCTTTTGCCCCTTTCGTTAGGGATCATCGACACCACCGATCCCCAAGTGGCACGGATTCTCTTCTGGTTCTTTGGGCACCCGCTGGTGTATTTCTGGTTGATCCCCGCTTATGTTTCTTGGTACACCATGTTACCCAAACAATTGGGCGTCAAGCTGTTCAGCGATACGATGGGGCGCATTGCCTTCTTGACCATCGCCATTGTCTCGATTCCGATTGGAGCGCACCACCTCTTCTCCGATCCCGGCGTGAGCGAAACCTCTAAAATCTTGCACAGTGCGCTCACATTTGTGGTTGCCGCGCCCAGTTTGCTCACCGCGTTCAACATTGCTGCCACCATCGAACGTTCGGGACGCAAACGCGGGGCAACCAATATGGTGGATTGGTTCTTCAAACAACCGTGGGGCAACCCTGTTATCGCAGCACAATTCTGTGGGATGTTGCTCTTCATCATCGGTGGCATCACCGGCTTGATGAACGCTTCTTACAATATGAACGTCGCCCTACATAACACCACTTGGGTGGTGGGACACTTCCACACCACGCTAGGGGGCGCGGTCTTCCTCACCTACGTCAGCATCACCTTCTGGATTTTGCCCATGATTCGCCGTCGTCAGTTGTTCCAACCACGCTTGGCGACCGCTATGGTGTACCTGTGGTTCATCGGAATGTTGATCTTCGGAACAACGATGGGACGCGCTGGTATCGAAGGAGCAACCCGTCGGACGGACTTGGGTGGAGCAGGAGCGTACATTTCTGACATCGTTGGCTTGTATATGAACGGGGCGGCAATTGCTGGTGTGCTGTTGCTCATTAGTTCGATCTTGCTGTACGTGGTCTTGATTGGCACGTTGTTCTTCTCCAGCAAACCTTTGGATGAAAGCGAAGTGGTGCCAGTGGAGAATGACACCCCACAAAACGAATACATCCCCGCCATCTTTGAACGTTGGGGATTGTGGGTTGGCGTCATTGCGATCTCCAATCTCATTATGTGGGGTCCCATTCTTCTGAATGCGATTAACCTAGCGAGCGGATACTGGTCACCCGGTTATACCAACTTGATGCAACCTTAGTTTATGACAGGAGGGGATTGCGCATGTCATCTGTGCGTTATCCCCCCTACATGCTTGTGGCGCACTTTGTGAACTTTGCGATGAGTTAAGGAAGGTTCAACATGTTACAACCGACTCTCGATACCCATAACAACCAGTCGTTTACGTGGGACATCATCTCCCTCTTCATCTTCACCATGAGCTTCACGCTATTTGCTTTCGCGCTTGCCTACATCAAGGACTTAGAAACTTTGCGCAATGTGCCTAATCAGGTGTGGGATGCCATTTGTGGTCGCCCAAGTGCAGATAGTTTAGAGTTGCCCCTTCTCATCACGGGCGCACTCACCTTGTTGGTGATAGGTGGCGCACTCAAAATGAGTAAGCGTTTGCCATTCTTTCGGCGGTAAAGTTGATGTGGACTAAACGCGCGTTGGGATGGAGTGCCCTTGCGGTAACTGCCCTGTTTTTCGTGGGGATGTTGACGGTGGTCAGTACACTGGTCAAACAACGCTACGGGCAATCTCCCTCCATTTTGCAGTCTGAAGGAGGCATCACACGCCTTGAGCCAGCTCGCCCCGTAGCAAACTTCACGCTCAGGGCTTCCACTGATGAACTGGTTTCGCTGGCAGACTATCAGGGTAAAACCGTGGTGCTTGCCTTCGGTTACACCCACTGTCCAGATGTGTGCCCCCTAACGTTGATGGACTTCGCTCGCATTCACGCTGGATTAGGCGAACATGCCGAGCAAGTGGCATTCGTGTTCATCAGCGTGGATGGCGAACGCGACACGCCCGAACGCTTGGCGCAGTATTTGGAAACGCGCCAAGTCGCTCATACTGTTACCGCCCTCACGGGTGCGGAAGGCGAGCTTCGGCGTGTGGGGGTTGATTACGGGTTATACTTTGAAAAGAACTACAACAGCGGTTCACAAGCAAATTACCTTGTTGACCACACCGCCAGCTACTTCATCGTGAACGAACAACAAGAGCTGGAGGCGATCGTCAGTTTTGGGACAAGCCCAGAAACTGTCGTGGAATATCTTCACGGTTAGACAAGCACAACCTACTCCGCTAGAAACGCTCCGCGTGTTGGGTCAACCACGACAAAACAGGGAGACTTGTCCTGCCACCCTCAAAGTGAGAACTGCATCTTTTCACCTGTCACAAGATGCGTAGTATTGTGGCTTACACTCGAACATTTGCTAACCTCCTTTAGAGGATGAATCTTAATGACAGCATCACAACCCACACACCGTGCGATTCTCATGCCCAGCGGTCGGCAGGGGGATGTCGCGCATGGCACAACCGTGTTAGAAGCGGCACGCCAACTCGGTGTAGAAATTGAGTCCATCTGTGGCGGAAACCAAACTTGCGGAAAATGTTTGATCTCCCCCGAGTTTGGTCAATTCGCAAAACACGGCATCACTTCCAACAGCGACCACATCACCCCTCCCGATGCCACCGAAACAGCGTATGCTCACAAGCATCACCTTGATTTGAACCAAGTGCGTCTCTCGTGTTCCGCGTGTATCCTGGGCGATCTGCTCATTCATGTGCCCGACACAAGCCTAGCCCGCCGACAAGTGGTACGCAAAGAGGCGAGCAACCTCCAGATTGAGCTATCCCCTGCAGTGCGCCTGGTTTACGTGCGGGTTGTTCCAGCGGAACTAGGGTTGCCCGGCGATTGGGAACGCATTCAACAGGCAGTTCAACAGCAACACGGGCTAACACATCTGACCATTGACCCGCTCTTGTTGCCCCATCTGCAAAAGACGCTCCGACAAGGCAACTGGTCAATCACGCTAACCATCCATCGAAACCGTCAAGTGATCCGCTATGAAGCCGGCTATTCTGAAACGTTGTATGGCTTGGCAGTAGACATTGGCTCCACCACCATTGCCGCCCACCTCTGCAACTTGCTCACGGGCGAAGTCGTTGCCACTGAAAGCACGATGAACCCTCAAGTGCGCTATGGAGAGGATTTGATGAGCCGTGTTTCGTATGGGATGATGAATCCGAACGGGGTGGAGAAAATGCACCGCGCCGTTATCAAAGCCCTCAATCAGCTCATCACCCAAGCGGAGGAAAGTGCAGGGCTTGCCCCACACAGCGTGTGCGATGTCGTCCTGGTGGGTAATTCCGTCATGCACCACATTCTCCTCAATGTTGATCCGGTGGAACTAGGGGGCGCACCTTTCGCCCTAGTCACACAACAAGCACTTGACCTAAAGGCGCGTGACCTTAGCTTGACGGCAGCCAGCTCAGGTGCGATGGTGCACATCTTGCCGTGCATTGCCGGGCACGTGGGGGCGGATAACGTCGCGGTGTTATTGGCGGAGCAAAGCCTACTAGATGACAAGAACACCCTGATTGTAGACATTGGCACCAATGCGGAAATCTTGTTTGGCAATCGTGACGTGGTGCTGTCCGCCTCTAGCCCAACCGGTCCCGCGTTTGAAGGCGCACAAATCGAACATGGTCAGCGTGCCGCGCCGGGCGCGATTGAGCGGATTCGGATTGACCGCACGACGGGCGAAGTGCGCTATAAAGTGATTGGGGATACCCGTTGGAACAATGAACTTGACGAGGGCATGACCCTTTCCCCTACGGGAATTTGCGGGTCTGGCATCATTGAAGTGGTGGCAGAGATGTTCTTGGCAGGCATGATTGATGCAGGCGGATTGTTCAACGTTGCCACTTCTGAACGCTTTCCAGCGGTTCGTCCTGTGGGACGCACGGCGGAGCTTTTGCTAGAATCAGCGGATAAAACCGCCACAGGCAAAGACATTGTCGTCACCCAACAAGACATCCGTAATATCCAACTGGCGAAAGCCGCGTTGTATGCTGGGGTGAAGCTGTTGATGGATCGCCACGACATTCGCACTGTTGACCGCATCAAATTAGCTGGGGCGTTTGGTAGCTATATTGACCCCTACTACGCAATGGTGTTAGGCTTAATACCAGATTGCCAGCACGATCAGGTTTCGGCGGTTGGGAACGCTGCTGGGGATGGGGCGCGGATTGCGCTGTTAAACTATGAGCAACGGTTGGGCATTCAAGATTCGGTCTTGAAGGTGGAATATGTTGAAACCGCTGTCGAGCCGGGCTTTCAAGCGCACTTTGTGGCAGCAATGGGATTGCCCCATGCCAGCGATGCCTTCCCCCATTTAGCAGATGTCCTGCCCGCTCCTACTGAAGCCGAAGATGCAGAGGGTGGGCGCAATCGTCGCCGTGACCGTCGGTCACGCAGAACCAACGAAGCATAACAAAGAGGATAATCACTTGAGAACAACACTCGAACAACTGCTCACCCAACAAGATTGGATCGTCTTGGATGGTGCAACAGGCACCATGCTATTTGAGATGGGTTTACAACACGGGGATTCACCCGAAATGTGGAATCTTGAGCATGCTGACCGCATCACCCGCTTACATCAACTGTATGTAGATGCTGGCTCCCATGTCATCTTGACCAATACCTTTGGAGGGAATCGCTTGCGACTGGGGTTGCATAACCTCTCTGAGCGTGCGATTGAAATCAACCAAAAGGCAGCACAAATCGCCCGCGCGGTTGCCGATCAAAGCGAGCGTGGTGTGGTGGTGGCAGGGTCAATGGGTCCCACTGGTAGCATCCTCGTTCCGTATGGAGAGATGGAATTTAAAACGGCGGTGGAGGTCTTCGCAGAGCAGGCACAAGGACTCATTCAAGGTGGCGTGGATGTAATCTGGATTGAAACCATGTCCGACCTTGAGGAAGTTCGTGCCGCTGTAGAAGGGGTGCGCCAAGTAAACCCCATCTTCCCGATTGTTGTCACCATGACATTTGACACGCGCGGACGCACCATGATGGGTGTCACCCCTGAACAGGCAATCCAGACCCTTACCCCCATGAACCTAACTGCCATCGGTGGGAATTGTGGCAATGGTATTGACGAGATTGTGGGAGTCATGCAGAAGATGAGCGCAACCGGAACAACCGTCCCGTTGATTGCGAAGTCCAATGCTGGTATCCCAAAACTCATCAAAGGGGTGGCGGTTTATGACGCATCTCCCGCCGACATGGCAACCTATGCCACTACGGTGAAGGCATTGGGGGTGAAAATCATCGGGGGATGTTGTGGCACTACTCCACAACATATCGCCGCGATGGTGGCTACGTTACAATAACGCCCTCCTAAACGGGCGTGGGATCACCCCATGCCCATCTTCTTGATCGAAAGGACACAGTAAATATGGCAAGCTATCAGATACTATTCTGGCATGATATACCCGTTCAAGTGAAAGCACGCGAGGGACGTGCCCGCGCGAGTCGTGAGTTGCCAACGCGCTTTATGGAGGCAGTGGACAAAGCGGCAATGGCATCCAAGAGCGTGGATAATGAGTCTTATACAGCAGGCTTCGTGTGGGGAGAAGCCTTAGAACGCGAAGGCACACCGGATGAAGTGTGTGATGCGGTTGTGGCGGAGCTAGATGCGCAATACGTTGAGATTGACCATCGCGCCACCGCACAGCGTATCAAAGATCAGCGTAAAGAGGATCAAGCCTAGATGAAGCAATATGACCTTGTGGTGGTGGGGGGCGGAATTGTTGGGCTAAGCACGGCGCGCGCTTACCTGATGCGTTACCCCCATCTAAAAGTGGCGGTCTTGGAAAAAGAAGCGCAACTTGGGCAACACCAAACCGGTCACAACAGTGGCGTGTTACACGCTGGCATCTACTACAAACCCAACTCCTTCAAAGCGAAAGCGTGTGTGAGTGGTCAACGCGCCATGATTGCCTATTGTGATGAACACGGCATCCCTTATCGCAAAGTGGGCAAGCTGATCGTTGC
>CAIRDJ010000419.1 GCA_903877335.1 uncultured Chloroflexota bacterium
ACCAAAACCAGCGCCACGGATGTTCGTGCTGTCAGCGTTCGGATGGAAGGCTAACCCATGCCAACCACCCCACCCGTGATCTTTTGGTTTCGCCGTGATTTGCGCCTGACGGACAATCTTGGTTTGCACGAGGCAAGCCTAACCAACCAACCGATTTTAGCGGTGTTCGTGCTTGAACCCCACTTGCTGAAGATTTCAAGCGTTCGGCGTAAGTTTCTGTACGAGGGCTTGGTTGCCTTACATCAAGATTTGCAAGGTCACGGGGGCGGATTGCACTTACTTCACGGTTCGGTAGAGGTGGCGTTGCCCCGCTTGATCGAGCAGACTGGCGCGACCGCCCTGTTCTACAACAAAGACTACACACCGTATGCAACGCAACGCGATCAACGCATTCAAGCGCGTATCGGCGTTCCCGCGTACAGCTTTGATGATGCCATCATTCAACCGCCCGCCAGCGTCCTCACCGACGCTGGACAACCCTATACCGTCTTCACCCCATTCAAGAACAAATGGCGTAGCCAGGTCAAACAGCGCACGTTGCTCCCGTTGACGCATCACATCCAGTTGGTGAACCAACCTGTGCTTGACTTGCGCCAACACCTTCCACATGCTGACATGCTAGAGCGTGTCGTCATTCCCCCTGCTGGAGAGCAGATCGCCCAGCAACGCTTGACCGCTTTTGTAGGGGGGGGGCTATATGCGTATCAAACCCAACGCGACCGCTTTGATGCGTCCCCGTTGAACAGCAACCTCTCGACCTCTTCGCTTTCCCCCTACTTCAAATTCGGGATGCTCTCTCCCCGTCAGGCACTCCGCACGGCACGCCACGCCTATGAGCAGGCAACACACGAGGGTGAACGCAAGAGCGTGGAGACGTGGGTGGATGAGCTAATCTGGCGAGAGTTTTACGTGCATATCATGGCGCAATTCCCCCATACTGCCCGCCGAAACTTCCGCCCTGAATATGATTATCTGGAGTGGAACGATAACGCGGTTCAACTTCAGCAATGGCAAGCAGGCATGAGCGGCTATCCGATTGTGGATGCGGCGATGCGCCAACTCAATCAAACGGGGTGGATGCCCAATCGCGCTCGGATGGTGGTTGCCAGTTTCTTGACCAAAGACCTGTTAATGGATTGGCGCACGGGCGCAAGCTACTTCATGGAACACTTACTCGATGGCGACTTGTGCGCCAATACAGGCGGGTGGCAATGGTCAGCTGGAACGGGCACCGATGCCCAACCATATTTCAGAATTTTCAACCCTATTTCGCAATCACAGAAATTTGACCCGCAAGGCGCGTATATCCGTGAATGGGTGCCGGAATTAGATTTGCTCAACGGCAAAGAGCTACATGCGCCGTGGTTGGCAAAGCGTCTCATTCCTAGTTACCCTGCGCCTATGGTTGACCACCAACAAGCGCGTCAACACACCTTGCAAGCCTTTCAACGCGCACGCGAAATCTTTCAACAGCATAAACAGAAGGAATCTTAACATGCCAACCGCATTGATATGGGGTGCCTCCGGCGGGATCGGACGCGCTTTAGTGGAACAACTCCTCGCCCAAAACTGGACAGTATACGGGGCAGCACGACAGGTTGATAACATCCCGAATGGGGTGGCGCAACGTTTCTCTTTTGACGCAGGCAAGCTCTCCAGTTTCCAAGAAGTTGCCTTGCTGCTGGCGCATGAGATTGACGCGCTGGATCGGGTGATCTATGCGGCGGGAGGGATTCAATACACCAAAGTGTTGGAACTGGGGCAACAGAACTGGCACAACATGATGAACATCAATTTACATGGCGCATACTACAGCATCGAAGCCACCTTGCCCCTCATGCGCGACGGGGGGACGTTCGTTGTGCTGGGTGCCTATCCCGAAAAAATCACCCTGCCACGCTTTGGGGCGTATGCCAGCGCAAAAGCTGCCTTGCAACCCATGATGGAAATTCTGGCAAAAGAGCAGCGCAAGCACGTTTTCCGCCTGATGCGCCTGCCTGCGGTGAACACCCCGTTTTGGGAGTCCCTACCCATCAAAGTGCCAGAGTACGCGCTTTCCCCCAGCACAGCTGCCGAACGCATTTTGAATGCGCTAGAGCATGAACAGCAGGTCATCATTGACCTGTAACGCAACGCAATTCATGCTTGGCTCATAATTGAGCCTTAATTTACTCATGTAAGCGACCCTTCTTAAGCATGCTTTCATACGAATTTCATGCATTGTGGCTACGTCTGTATAAGAATGGTAGCATGTAGAAATGCACGTGGTAGGAGTACGAAAGCAACATGGCAAAGATTATCGTCATTGGAAGTGGTTTCGGGGGATTGGGCGCGGCTTGTCGCCTTGCCGCCAAGGGTCATCAAGTTGAGCTGTATGAAAAGCGTGACAAGTTGGGGGGGCGAGCTTATGTCTATGAAATGGATGGTTTTAAGTTTGACGGTGGACCGACCATTGTCACTGCCCCATTCATGTTCGATGACATCTTTGCAGCTGCAGGGCGCAAGCGTGAAGATTACTTCCAATTGGTCAAGTGTGATCCCTTCTACCGCATCTTTGACCACAACAAGCGTAAGTTCGACTACAACGACAACCATGCGTTCATCATGAACGAGATCGCAAAGATCAACCCCAGCGACCAACCCGGCTATGAAGTCTTCGTCAAGAATACCAAAGCGATCTTTCAAAAAGGTTTCGTTGAATTAGCTGATGAACCCTTTTTGAGTGTGTGGGATATGCTCAAGGTTGCGCCTGACCTCATCA
>CAIRDJ010000420.1 GCA_903877335.1 uncultured Chloroflexota bacterium
ATGGCGAATCGCCGTGAATGGCAGTCGGTTTATGCCACTCCCTTAGAAGTTTCCGAAAGCTATCTGGATGCGTTCATCACAACCGCGTTCCCCTATCAGCTGACGGGTGCGCAAAAACGCGCCATCCATGATATTCGGGTGGATGTGGCAAAGAACATTCCAATGAACCGCTTGATTCAGGGGGATGTTGGCTCGGGCAAGACAGCGGTGGCGATGGTTGCCGCGGTTCTGTCCTTTGCCAATGACAAGCAGACGGCGATTATGGCACCCACCAGCATCCTAGCCGAGCAACACTACCAAACCTTTTCTGCGGTTTTAGCCGATGTGCCCGGCACGCTGAAGCCCAAAGTGGCACTACTCACCGGTTCCTTGAGCAAGGCGGAGCGTGAACAAGTGTATGCAGGGTTAGCCGATGGATCAATTGATGTGGTCATTGGCACGCATGCTTTGATTCAAACAGGCATTAGCTTTTTCGACTTGGGATTGGCGGTGATTGATGAGCAACACCGTTTTGGTGTCCAACAGCGCGGGGCATTGCGTGGGAAGGGACACAACCCCCATCTCCTCTTCATGACCGCAACGCCCATCCCGCGCACGCTTGCCATGACGCTCTATGCTGACCTTGACCTCACCGTGATGAACGAGATGCCGGTGGGGCGTACTCCTGTCAAAACCACCATCAAGCAACCTGTGGATCGTGAAAGCGTCTACGAACGCATCCGCTCGGAAGTTGCACAAGGGCGACAGGCTTTCATCGTGCACCCCCTTGTCGAAGCCTCGGAGTCCAGTGATGCAAAGTCGGCAGTTGAGGCGTATGAAGAGCTGCACCTTGTTTTCCATCGTAGCCGTGTGGGGTTGTTGCATGGCAAAATGCGAGCAGAGGAAAAAGACCATATCATGCACGCTTTCGCCAGTGGGGAAATTGATGTGCTCGTCACCACGTCGGTTGCCGAAGTTGGGGTGAACGTCCCTAACGCCACCATCATCATGATTGAGGGGGCGAATCGCTTTGGTCTGTCACAGTTACACCAGTTTCGCGGACGGGTGGGGCGTGGGCGTTACCCCGGCGAATGCTACCTATTCCCAGATAAAGTCACGCCTGAATCTGTCCAACGCCTGCGTGCCCTCGAAGAAACCACCGACGGCTTTGTGCTGGCGGAGATGGATTGGCAAATGCGTGGGGCGGGCGACTTGTTGAGTGTGCGCCAAAGTGGGAGCAATACGCTCCAACTGCAGGATCAAGTCAATCCAGAGTTGGTAGAATTGGCACAGCGCGAGGCGCAAACGCTTTACCTTGTTGACCCTGACCTGACCCTAGATGAACACCACCACCTGCGCCAGTATGTCCAATTGCAACGCGACCGTCGCAGTGATGTCAGTTAAGCCTAACCCCATCGGAAATGAGATGAACCATGTCTAACCGCCTTGCCATTTACCCCGCCACACTGGACCCCATCCACTTTGGGCACATTGATGTTGCTCTGCGCGCATCAAAATTGTTCGATCAGCTCATTGTGGGGGTTTATGATTTGCCGAAAAAACGATTATTGTTTACAGTAGAGGAGCGTGTTGAACTTGCGCAAGAATCGTTTAGACATTACGATAATATACAAGTCGTGGCATACAGCGGTTTGACGGTAGAGTATGCAGTTGGCATTGGCGCGCTTGCTATTATTCGCGGTTTACGGGTGTTTTCCGATTTTGAGTTAGAATTCCGCATGGGGATAGCCAATAAGATTCTTGCCCCCAATATTGAAACCGTCGCGGTTATGTCTGACTTGAAGCATATACACATCAGCTCTAGCACTGTGCGCGAGGTGGCAGAACTAGGGGGGGATGTCAGTAGCATGGTGCCGAGCCATGTTGAGCAAGCACTTGTAAAACGATTCTCGGATTTACATGCAAGCCAAGGCAGTCCGGGTTACAATATCAGTATACGTGACTAATGAATTCATGCCCTGTGGAGACGGTTTGATTATGGACATTCAACATTTAGTGGATCGCTTGGAAGATTTGATTGATGAAGGTCGTCATGTGCCGATGAGTAAGTATACGTTGGTGGACGAAGAACGCGCTTTAGAAATCATTGACCAAATGCGTATTTCCATCCCAGAAGAAATTGAGAAGGCAGCACGTATCTTAGCGCAACGTGAACGCATCTTAGCGCAAGCGCACGAAGAAGCCGCCCGCATTCTGCAACAGACGCGCGAGAAGAGCCAGGTGCTACTAGAGAACGATGCCAATGTTCAAGCAGCACACAGTCGTTCGGTGAACATCATTGAACAGGCGAAGCTGGATGCTCAGCAAATTACTCAAGATGCGGATGACTATGTCTTGAACACGCTGACCGCGCTCAAACAACGTTTAGAAAAGATGGTGCGCGAAGCTGATGCCGGCATTAAAGTGATTGAAACTACTGACCCTGTACCCAGTCAACCGACCGAATTTGTCCCGCCTAGCGTTCGCAATGAGGTTGTTGCCGTAGAAAAAAAGGCAGAGCAAAAGCAGAATTCCCGTCCCCTACGCTAGGGATTAGATTGCTCACTTTTTGTTCAGAGTAGGGGAGCAAAGCAACCATGCGCTTGGTGTATTGGACATTGGCATGGATAGCAGGCTTAACCGTTGCCCAACACATCAGTTGGATGACACCCCTCTACTGGGCATGGGCAACACTGGGGGTGTTGGTTTCCGTTTTCCTCTGCCTGTTGCGCAGGCTACCTATCACCCTTCCAATGATTGCCTTGCTCCTGTGTGGGGGGGCATGGAGGGGAAGTTCACAAACCCGCGATCTATCCTTAACGATCTACAATGATGTGGGCGGACTCACTCTGGTGGGGACGGTGGTCGACGAGCCACACCAATATGGTGATGGGCAAGGCTTTAACCTGCAAGTAGAGCAACTTGATAAGGGTCAAGGTTGGTTGCAGATCAGTGGGAGGGCATACATTCAAACGTCCACCCCTTTTTCAATTCAATACGGGGATCGGGTTACCGCTACAGGGCTTTTGACCACCCCAACGCCCGGAGACCGTTTCGACGTATCCGCCTTTCTTGCCCAGCAAAATACCTATAGCATGATGCACAACGCCATCATGGAGGTGGTGTCTAGTGGGCACGGCAACCCCGTCAAGCATTGGCTCATACAAACTCGCCAACACACCTTAAGCAAATTACAACCCCTCCTGCCCGATCCTCAAGCTGGTTTATTGGCGGGGATAGTTTTCGGGGATGATGACGATATTTCCCCCGCCACCCAAGACTTGTTTGTAGTCACCGGCACCGCTCACTTAATCGCCATCAGTGGGTTCAACATGGCAGTGCTGGCAGAGCTATTGCGCGTGATCTTGCATCGATTGCGCTTGGGGCGTGGGTGGGTGGCGACGTTGACCATAGGGATATTGTGGCTCTATGGGGGATGGGTGGGCGCGTCCGCCTCTGTCTTACGGGCGGTTGCCATGAGTAGCGTGTTGGTACTTGGGCAGTCATTGCGACGGCGCACTTTTGCCCCTGCCTCGCTGGGGTTGGCAATCATCATCTTGACCGCGGTTGCGCCACGCTTAATCTATGATATTGGCTTTCAACTGAGCGTTGCCGGCACCTTAGGATTAGCTTTCTTAGCTCTCCCGCTCACGCAATACCTCATCGATTTACTCTCGCTTTCGGATGATGCTACTACTGTTCGCTCGATAGTAGCGGCATTCGCGGTGTCACTCGCTGCCACGCTCACCACGCTTCCGCTCTCCATGATGTATTTTGGTCAAGTCTCGCTGGTACAACTGCCGGTGAGTTTATTGGTGATGGTCTTTCAACCGTTAATCTTGATGTTGGGCTTGGGTGCCGTGGCGAGTGTGTTTGTCCTGCCCGCGCTTGCCCAGTTGTTGGCATGGGGGGCGATGTTGTTGCTGAGCATCACCCTAACCATTATGCAGGCGTTCGCTCAATTGCCGTTTGCCCAGGCGACGTTTTACTTGCACGAGCGTTGGGTGATTTGGGGCTATGTGCTGACGATGGGAGGGGTGATCTTGCAACTGACTAAACCCGCTTGGTTTGACGAGCTACGGAAGTGGTTGGCAAGTCGGTTGGTGGCAACGACCACCATGATTGCAGGGGGGCTATTGGTGTGCCTGTTGGGGTTGTTGTATTGGCAACGTCCAGATGGCTTGCTTCATATTTACTTGTTGGATATTGGGCACAGCAATGGCGTGCTGATTGAGTCGCCCAGTGGGGCACACATTCTCATTGATGGTGGACGCTTCCCCACACGGTTGATTACTCAAGTGGGGGAGATTCTGCCATTTGTTGACCGCGAAATTGAATTGATCTTTGTCACCCAACCGGATGTCTTTCAAACTCGCGCCCTCCCGAATTTATTAGAGCGGTACAGGGCAGGGTTGATCTTAACCAATGGGCATCGCCTAGTCGGTGAGGATTATCTAGCATTAGAAACCGCCCTACAAGCGTTTCCCATGCGCACAGTCTTGCGTGGCGACCGCATCGAATTGAGCGATGGCTTAGGATTTGTGGTGTTGAACCCTGCTTCTATTCCAACTCTAGGCGACGGTTTAGATGATAACACGCTGGCTTTACAGGCAACCTACGGAGAACATACTTTCTTGCTCACGTCTGATCTAAGCGCGACAGCGCAAACCGCGTTGTACGCCGAAGAAGAATTTGACCTTGTTTCAACCGTGTTGCAGTTGCCCCAACACGCGACGCGCAATTCCCTATCCGTCACGTTCCTAGAGGCGGTTCAACCGCAGGTGGTGTTGTTGCAGAGCGAGCGTGGCAATCCGCGCGGCGATCCCGCTGGGGATGTCTTACAACTCGTTGAGGACATGGACATCCCTCACCTGTTACGCACAGATGAGGGCGGACCAGTTCATCTTGTCAGTGATGGAAACCGTCTGTGGGTCTATCGTTAAAGGGTTGAACCTCCACCGCTTTGCAATCACTATCAGCGCCAACGTTAACTCCAGCGCAGTCGTCGCCATGAGTTGCGGGTCACTGTGCCTAGAGATTGATGATGTCAAGCTGCATGCTTGGTTGGCAACTTCAGGCACCACCTAACCTCAGCTTGCACCGGACAAGGCTACCGCTCAAGCGTGTCATTCGAGGTGTGAATGCGCCCGCAAGCATCCGCTCGTCACTGAAATCACGGGCAGAACTATGTTTCACACCGGTGCGAGTGAGGGGCGAAAGCACTGCTCCCACCCCTCACGTTAGTTTAACCTACGCGCTTGAGTTTGCCGGTAGCCTTGGCGTACTTCTCGGCACGCATGAAAGCCCAAATGCCTAAGGGGATACAAATTGCCCCCATGATGAGCAACGGGATGAGATATTGCCCAAGCGTTGCATTGCCTGCACCGTCGATGATGGTAGCCCGTGCGCCGTCCAAAACATATGTGACGGGGGTGAACCGCGCCACAACCTGCATCCATTCGGGCAAAACGCTAATGGGATAATACACGCCACTCACCAATAGAAAACTGGCTTGGATGATGTGCGTCATTTGCGCACCACGCTCGGGATACAATAGCGGGAGGATGCTCCCCAAAATGCCGATGCCAATCAGCGAAATACTGCCCACCGTCAGGATGAGGAGTGCCCCAAAAATGTTGGCATGGGTCAGGTCAATCTTGAAGAAGAAGACCATCACGCTGCCAATTAGGATGGTGTGTAGCGTGGCATAGATGATGGCGTAATAGGTTTGTCCAATCAGGTGTACCCAACGGTTGACAGGTGCCATCAGCGTGTACTCAATCGTTCCTTCCCAACGCTCCCATTGAATGACCTCGCTGATGAAGGTGAAAATCACCGAGAGATAGTGCCAAACCAACGCCCCGATCATCAGATACAACGTGAAGCGCGAAACGACTTCTTGACTTGTTCCAGCGATCTCCGTTGAGCCCTCGGCAATGAACGTTACCGCCAGCGAATTGGCAATCGTGTAGGCAATCCACACAATCTCCCATGCCCAGTAGCGTTGCATCAAGTGGAAATTCCGCGCCATGAACGCATAGCTCTGGCGCATTTGTAATTGGATGCCGTTTGCAACAGCCATGATCTTTTTACTCCTTGTTGATAACCATCTCTTCGGTGGCGGGTTGAATGACTTTCTCATAAAGGGTGCGGGTATAGAGTACCTCCATCCCGACTTTTTCATAGATGCCCAGTGCCCCTGTGGGGTTATGGGCATCCACGTTAAGCACAATTTTGCGCTTGCCAACCTCAAACAGCTTCTGCATGGACAATTGAATCAAGGCAGAGCCAAGCCCATGCCGACGGTAGGCACGCCGAACTGCCAACACCGCAATGAATCCTGCTTCGGCATCGTCATAGGCGGGGTTACGGTTGAGGACAACCCCAGCGATTTCCTGTGTGGCTTCATCAACCGCCAAAAGCCACAAGCTCGCGTCGAACAACGGGTCATTCTCGACTTCGTTTGCCCATTCTTCCATTTCGGTTTCAAAGTTCGGCTCAACAAATCCCCAATGATCGGCGAAGGCATCGAGCTTCGCGCGGACGGTTGCCCGCAAGTCTTGGGGATGTTGATAACTCCGCACACGGATTCCCTGTGGGAAAATTGCTGGGGCAGGCGGTTCGGTCAATACCACTCCCATACGATGAAACCAGCGTGTAGGGGTCATGCCGTAGTGGGTGAACAAGTCTTGGGCGGCATCCATCCCGTTGTGATGTCCTGCCATGATGACCACCTCCCCTTCCGTTGGGGAGGTTGCCAAAGATTGGCGTACTGCTTCTTCAGCATATTCTAGTAAGTACGTTCCTATCCCCAGTTTCTCGTGCTGGGGATGCACTTGACTCCAGATGAAGCTACGGTTGATCGGCATCATCCAAATTTCCATATAGGCGACCAGTGCCCCCGTGCGATCAAAGATCAGTTGGGTGCTGGTCTCAAGGATGATGGAGCCACTCGTCCACTCGATGCGAATGTCGGTGGGGGTGAATGCGTCCCGCCCTAATGTGAATTGCGACATCACATTCAAGAAGTCACACACCATCTGCAGATCATCCAGCGTCACATGCCGAGCGGTATAGCCTGTTGGGAGTGGGGCGGTACGAATGAAGGCAGGGGTCATGTTTAGTCTTCTGCCCCTTCTACCGCGTTGGGATCAACTAGCTTCTTGCCCGTGAGCTGCATGAAGACTTCCTCAAGCGTGGGTTTGTGCCCATTTTGAGCTGTCACCATTTGCTTGAGTCCTTCGGGCGTATCCAAGGCGATGATCTTTCCATCGTCAATGATGGCGATGCGGTCACACAAGTAGTCTGCCTCTTCCATGTCATGCGTGGTGATGATGATGGTCGCATCGTGGGTATCGCGCAACTCATCGATGAAACTGCGCACCTCATGCTTAGAGCGTGGGTCCAAGCCGGTCGTGGGTTCGTCCAGCAATAGCAAGACAGGGGTGGTGAGGAAGGCGCGAGCGATCGCCACTTTTTGTTGCATGCCGCGGCTCATGTCTTCCATTGATTCTTTGAAGGTAGCTTTATCTAAGCCTAACCGCTCCAAAATCTGTTGGGCTTTGGTGATGGCATCTTGTCCGCTCAAACCATACAGACGCGCTCCATAGACCAAGTTTTCCATTGGGCTTAACTTCTTGAAGAAGGCGGCATCAACCGAAACACGGCTAATTAACCGTTTGACTTGCATCTCCTCTTTGTTGATGTCATAGCCAAACACCTCCACCTTGCCACTGTCTGCTGAAAGCAAGGTACACATCAAGCGGATTAGGGTAGACTTGCCGCTCCCGTTGGGACCTAATACGCCGAAGATTTCGCCACGGGGCACGCTGAAAGTGACGTTGTCCACCGCCAAAACCGGTCGTTTGGTATAGCCATTTTCTCCATCTTTGCTGGGTGCTTTTGGCATGATTTGCTTGGTGAAACGTTGCCAAGCGTTGGGGGGCTTGATTAAGTTAAACCCTTTGCTGACTTGTTCAATTGAAAGCGCGACTTGCTCATTCTTGACAGGATAACGGTTGGTCACGAGTGATAGCTCCATAATGTGTTTTGGTTTAGTAAAGCGTAGCCATAGGAGAAACTATGGCTACGGAATGGTTTAGTCCTGATACAGTGTTGTGCTAGGTTGTTGGGCATGGCTTTGGAGTGCCTCACCAACTTCAACCAAAAGTTGACCCAGGTTGCGTAAAGCATGCTTCACGGGGCGGTTCTGTTCAAGATATGCCCGTGCTAGGCGCGCTTGTTTCGCCTGTTGCTGCAATTCTCGTGCGCGTTGTTGATGCAGTTCATAATGGTAGTGCATGACATTGACTCGTCTCTGATAGATTGCTGGTTTGAACGATGACTAGATCAAAGGAAACGGAGGTCTGTGCCCAGTGACGAGCGTGCGTTCAGGACGATCTAAACCATCCTACAGGTATGGATTGGGATAGAAGGTGAAACCAACGCGGTTTGAGGTGAAGAAGTAGAGACAATCTACGGACTACAGCACAAAGCAAAAAACCGCGAGGTTTCGCGCCCGCGGTTGTAGTCAGGTTATCCGTAAAGGGGATGGTTATTGACTACAAACAGCTTGGCGCATAATCCCAAACAACTCCAAATGGAGCCATGCTGAGAGAGAAGGTAAGTATTAACATGTTATGCGCCTCCTACTTTGTATGAAAGACCGATCAGTGTGTACCGCTACCGGCACACGCTATACAATAGCACGGCGTTGAAGAACTTGTCAATGCGTTCGTTTGTTAAGCTATTGTAAAATGGTCGCTGTTTGAAAGGTGTGGTATGCTATAGCCCGTTTCTTGCTGTATCGTGGGTTCAACGGAGCCACCTAAAACCTGAATGAGCGAATTACCCGATATTCACAACCAAAATGATCCTGAAGATTTTGAAGCATCGTTGGCTTTGCCCAACGATAAAGGGCAAGAACGCACCATTGCTCGGCGTTTGACCTTGATGATGTTATATGAGATGGATTGTTCTGATTTACACTTGATTGGGCGCGTCATGACCGAAACGTTTGACCGCTATCAGCTACAAAGCCGAACCCGTAACTATGCCGAAAAACTCATGACGGGGATTTATCACCTGCGTTATAGCATTGATGCCCTCTTAGAAAGCTACGCCCCCGATTTTCCCTTCGATCAAATCGCCATGATTGACCGTAACCTACTACGGATCGCTTTCTTTGAAGCTGGCGTGTTAGATGTGCCGATTGGGGTGGCGGTGGATGAGGCGGTCGCGTTGGCGAAGTTATATGGGTCTGAATCTTCTCCGCGTTTCGTCAATGGCGTATTGGGGACGATCTTCCAAGAAATGGAAACAATCCTGCCGGAGCTTGAAATTTTGCGTCAAGAACTGTTTGAAGACGACGAACAGTAACTAGCGCGTAGGAGCAACACTTTGAGCGAACAACACACGCCACCACGTTATACCATGGATGGTGAAGGGGCACAGATGACTTTTTTTGAGCATCTTGCTGAATTACGCAACCGCGCTTTGTGGTCATTCTTGTGGGTTGGCTTGGGAACGTCGATTGGGGCAGTGTTTGCCGGGCAGATATTGCGCTATCTGGGTGAGCCATATCTGCGCTTGTCAGAGGAGTCCAAGTTCTTAATTACCGATCCCACCGGCTCGGTGGTAGCCTATTTCCGCGTGGCATTATTGATCGGCAGTACACTTGCTGTCCCGTTCGTCACGTACCAAATTGTGATGTACATCTTGCCTGCCATGACCAAACGCGAACGTCGCCTCTTCATGCTGGGGTTGCCACCGGTGTTCGGGTTATTCTTGGTTGGTATCGCCTTCGCGTGGTATATCCTTGTCCCCCCCGCATTATCGTTCCTCGAGGGATTCCTACCCGATCTATTCCGAACCGAATGGGAGGCGGGTCGATACATCACCTTCGTCACCTCGCTGTTGTTTTGGATGGGGGTCTCGTTTGAAACACCCTTGGTATTGTTTGTGTTGTCTTTGCTCGGTCTGGTTAGCCCCAAGCCCCTCATTCGCAATTGGCGTTTGGCGATTGTGCTTTCAGCAGCGGCAGCGGCACTCATCACCCCAACTGTTGACCCCGTGAACATGTTCTTGGTGATGGCCCCGCTGATGATGCTCTATCTGATTAGCATTGGGTTGGTTGCCATTGGCATTCGTATTTCACGCCGTTCATCGTAAGCAAATGCCACGTTTTGTTGATGAAGTCCTAATTTGATCGGGTGGCTTTCATGCCGAATACTTGCTTGATGAGGGCACGGAGATGAGGTTGTTGAAACGCCAACGCCAACGGATGCTGGTCATTGGCTTGGATTGTGTCCCACCCGATTTAATCTTTGATGCCTTCACCCCATACTTGCCGAACATTAACCGCTTGCGCGAACGTTCGATCTATGGCACGTTGACCTCTAGCATCCCGTGCATCACCATCCCTGCCTGGAGCAGCATGTTAACCGGTCATGATGCGGGACAGTTGGGCATTTATGGCTTTCGTAATCGCCCTGCTTATGACTATCAAGCCTTACAGGCGGTGGATGCTCGCGCGGTGCATGTGCCCCGCGTGTGGGATGAACTGGGCAAACACGGCAAGCGCGTGATCTTGTTGGGCATCCCCCAAACCTATCCCCCGTCCCCCGTCAATGGGGACTTGGTGACCGACTTTTTAACGCCCTCAACCGCTGTGGCGTTCACCTATCCTGCCATCCTCAAGCAAGAAATCCTGCAACGCACCCCTGACTATGGGTTTGATGTGCGCGGGTTTCGCACGGACGACAAGGCGCGTTTGCTTCAGCAGTTATATGACCTAACGGAGGTGCAGTTTGACACCTTCCATCACCTGATTCAAACGCGCGACTGGGACTTTGCCATGATGGTGAACATCGGCACGGATCGCATTCATCATGGATTCTGGCGGTATCATGATCCTAAACATCGCCTACACGAAAGCGAAAGCATCTTCACCCACGCCATCCGCGACTACTATCAACGTGTTGATCGCTTAATTGGGAAGCTGTTGGCAAGCATCGGGGAAGAGGTCAGCGTGCTGTTGGTGAGCGATCACGGCGCAAAACGCATGGATGGGGGGATTGCCCTCAATCAGTGGTTGATTGAACAAGGTTGGCTTGTTTTGCACAATCCGCCTCCGACGGGAACGCTCAC